>NZ_JBQOUX010000006.1:0-127997 GCF_052216785.1 Streptomyces sp. JW3
CCCCCCCCCCCCCCCCCCCCCCCCCCCCCCCCCCCGCCCGGACGACGGGCAGCCCCCGGCCGCCAGTGTCGTCGTCGCCACCCGGGAACGCGCCGGTCAGCTGGCCCGCGCCCTGGACTCGCTGCTCGCCCAGGACCACCCGGACTTCGAGATCGTCGTCGTGGACAACGCCCCGGTGACCGACGAGACCCGGGACCTGGTGACGCGGAAGTACGGCGAACAGGTGCGGTACGTGCGCGAACCGGTGCCCGGCCTGGCCGTCGCGCACAACCGCGGGCTCGGCGTCGTACGCGGCGAGGTGACCGCCTTCACCGACGACGACGTGGTCGCCGACCCGCGCTGGCTGACCGAACTGAGCACGCCGTTCGCCGCCGACTCCGGGCTCGGCTGCGCCACCGGCCTGATCCTGCCCGCCCGGCTGCGCACCCCCGCCCAGGTCCTCCTGGAGAGCCACGGCGGCTTCGCCAAGGGCTTCACCGCACGGACCTACGACCCCGCCGACCCGCCCGCCGACGAACCGCTGTTCCCGTTCACCGCCGGACGGTTCGGCTCCGGCGCCGGCATGGCCTTCCGGACCTCGGTGCTGCGCGAGGTCGGCGGCTTCGACCCGGCCACCGGCGCGGGCACGCCCGCCCGGGGCGGCGACGACCTTTACGGCTTCGTCCAGGTGCTCGCCCACGGGTACCGGCTGCGCTACACCCCGGCGGCCCTGGTCTGGCACCACCACCGGGAGACCTGGCGGGACCTGGAGACCCAGGCGTTCGGCTACGGGGCGGGACTCACCGCCTATCTGACGGCGGTCCTGGTCAACCGCCCGGCCCTGCTGCCCGCCTTCCTCGCCCGGCTGCCGGGCGGACTGGCACACGCCCGCACCCTGACCACCGTACGGGACACGGACCGGTCCCGGTCCGCCGGTGCGGCCCCGGGGGGCCACGACGACCGTACCCATCCCTGGCCACGGCGGCTGTCGCGGCTCCAGCGCCGGGGGATGCTGTACGGCCCGCTCGGCTATCTGCGGGCCCGGCGGGCGCTGCGGGCCGTCGGAGCGGAGCGGTGATGGGCGGGGGCGGGTTGAGCGGGGGCGGGTTGAGCGGGGGTGCTCAGGGCTCTCCGGGTGTTCGGGCCGCGGGAGGTTCTGCGCACATCCCCGTCTTCCTCTACCACGCCGTGATGGACGACCCGCCCGGCTGGATCGCGGAGTTCACCGTCACGCCGAAGCAGTTCGCCGCACACCTGGACGCGATCGCCGGCAGCGGCCGTACGCCGCTGACCATCAGCGCGCTCGCCGACCATCTCGCCGGCCGGGCCCCGCTGCCGCCCCGGCCGGTGCTGCTGACCTTCGACGACGGCTTCGCCGACCTGCCGGGGCCGACCGCCCAGACGCTGGCCGGGCGGGGCCTGGCCGCCACCGCCTACCTCACCACCGGGGCCATCGCGCCCGGCGGCCGCAGTCTGCTGCCGCCCGCCCCGATGATGACCCTGGCCCAGGCGGCCGGCCTGGAGCAGCACGGCATGGAGATCGGCAGCCACACCGTCACCCACGCCCAGCTCGACACCCTGCCCGCCAAGGCGCTGGCGGTCGAACTCCGCTCCTCCAAGGCGGTACTGGAGGACGCCCTCGGCCATCCGGTCCGCCACCTCGCCTACCCGCACGGCTACAACAGCGCCCGGGTGCGGTCCATGTCGGCCCGGGCCGGCTACGAGACGGCGACGGCGGTGCGGCACGCGCTCAGCTCCGACCGGGACCAGCGGTACCGCATCGCCCGCCTCATCGTCCGGCGCACCCACACCGTCGCCGACGTGACGGACTGGCTGGCCGGGCGGGGCGCGCGGATCGCGCCCTACCGGGACCGCCCGAAGACGGTCGCCTGGCGGTGGTACCGGCGAGGCCGCGCGGTGCTGCGCGGCCCCGAGTTCGCGGGCTGAACGGCCGTACCGGCCCGGTCACTTCAGCGGCTGGTTGAGATACGGGTCGGCGACCGCCGTGCGCAGACTGCGCCAGGCCGCGTCGCCGGCCACCGACAGGTCGCAGTGCGGCCCCGGGTCCCGGTAGTTCCACTGGAGCGCGGCCTTGACCCCGTCCAGGTCCTTGAGCACCTCGGGCACCCGCGCGTACCACTGGGCCTGCCGGTCCGGCCGGTCCGGGTCGGACGCGCTGCCGAACTCCGACAGCATCAGCGGCTTGTCGTCGGATATGTGCGCCCGGATCCAGTCGTGCGTGGCGTACTGCGTCCGGGCGAAGCTCAGCCACTTCGTCTGGTGGCAGCGGTAGTAGTTGTACTGGTTGTAGCCGATCCAGTCGACGTAGTCGTCCCCGGGATACAGCCGCTCGAACAGGTCGGCGTGGTTCAGGTAACCGGTGATCACCCATGTCCACACCACGTTGTCCACGCCGAGGTCGCGGAAGCGGTCGTGGATGTGCCGGTAGGCCCGGACGTAGTCCTCGGGACTGCCGCTGGCCGGGGTGCGGGTGTCCATCTCCAGGTCGAAGGAGAGGAACACCTTCTTGCCGGTGCGCTCCCCGTACTCCTTGATCCGCTCCGCCTGGACGTCGATGACGGAATCGTCCAGCTCTCCCTCGTAGATCTGCCGCCAGGTCGGCTGCTGCCGCTTGGTGCCGCCCCACCACTTGCTCTCCCAGGACAGCAGCAGCATCCGGTCCTCGCCGACCCGCTGCTCCTGCTCGGTCAGCAACTGGCCCTCGAGGCGGCTGCCGGTGACGGCGGACATGTCGTGGTACGTGTACACGATGTCGAGCTTGCGGCCGGCCTTCTCCTCGTAGGCACGCACCTTCTCGGCGAGGTTCGACTTGTCGTGCTGCACGAAGGCGCCGAACCAGGCACCGCAGGGCGGTTCGAGCAGCGCGGTCGGGCGGCACCGCTCGCCCTGGCCGGAGGGGCTGGTCCCGGAGCCGTCGTCGGGGCCGGCGGTGTCGCGCAGGGCGAGCACCGCCAGCAGCACCGCGCACGCCACGACGGCGGAGGTCAGCAGCAGACGGCGACGGACGCGCCGGTCGGGTGGTTCGCGGTGCGGTGATTCGTGGTGCGGTGATTCGTGGTGCGGTGATTCGTGGTGCGGTGGTCTGCGATGCCGCGCGGTCGGTTTCCGGGGAGAGGTGCGGCGAAAGGGACGGGGCGGGCGGGGCACGTTCACGGCGCGGAACCCTTCCGTGTCCTCGGTGGCGTCCCCGGCTTCGGCACCGGGGAGGCGCGCAGGCGCGGACAGAACGCGGCGAGCGTGGTCAGCAGGGTGAGGATCAGCAGCACCCGCTCCCCGCTGAAGGCGTGCGTGGCGATCAGCACCGTCGCGACGAGCATGACCGCGCAGACGCTCAGCAGCACGGCCAGCATCATCCGTTCCAGCAGGTCGGAGTGGCGGTCGAAGTCGGCGTCGCGGCGGTCGACGGGGCCCTCGGCGGGCCGGGACCGCAGCGCCGGGCCGCAGATCCGGACCAGGGCAGCGCCCGGACCGGCGGACAGGAAGATCGCCACCGCGGCGCCGCGTGGCGGCGAACCGCCCGGCAGGGCGAGGGCGGCCAGCGCCAGCCAGCCGCCGAACGCGGGCAGCATACGGATCACTAGGTCCTGCGGGGTCATCGGACCGTGCCTCCCGCCTCGGCGGCCGGTTCGACGGCTGGTTCGGCGGCCGGTTCGAGGACGTAGACCGTGCCGGCGCTGTTCTCGGCCACCAGCCGGAACCGCGGTGACGCGGCCACCGACCGGCGGATGCGCTCCAGTTTCGCGCCGTTGAGCTGGCCGTCCATCTCGGAGTTGGCGATCTGCCCCTGGGACAGCAGGAGATAGGCGCGGGCGGGCGGTGCCACGGCGCTCATGTCCCGGGCCAGGGTGGCGGCCGGGCTGCGCACGATCGCGTCGACGTGGCTGCGGCCGTCGTCGAGGAACCAGTAGTGGTCCACGCTCCAGTACGAGTCGTAGGCGAGCGGGTAGTTCCGGTTGGCGGCGACCACGAGCGACCCTTCCGGTGCCTGGCCGAACAGGTTCCGGACCAGGGCGACCTCCGCGGGCGGGAAGTAGTTGATCCGGTCCTTGCCGGAGTAGGCCGGCACGAAGGCGAGCGTCCCGGCGAGCAGCGCGACCAGCGGCACCCAGGCGCCGTACCTGAGATCCGGCAACCGGAACCGGCGACGCCGGGCGGCGGGGACCGGCCCCCGTCCGGCCGCCTCCCGCGCGGCCAGGTCGGCGGCCAGCGTGCGCACCTTGGGCAGCAGTGCCGCGCCGGCGAAGAAGGCCGCGCCGGGCAGCATGAACATCAGCACCCGGAAGATCATCTCGCTGCCGTAGCTGCTGGCCACGAACATCGGCAGCGGGGCCGCCGCGACCAGCAGCAGCGGCAGCGCCCGGTAGCGCAGCACCGGCTGGCGCAGCACGCCGAACGCCGCGAGCAGCAGTACGGAACCGGAGAGCAGCCGGGCCGCCCAGGAAGTGGCGATCGCCCCGGCGCCGGTCGGGGTGGCCTCGTACCCGGTCTCCACGTTGGCGCCGACGTCACCCACCGAGCGGATCATGTCCGGCATCGCGGCGGACAGGAAGGGCAGCGCCGCCGTGAGGCACCAGGCCAGGAAGATGACGACCGCGGTGACCACGGGCACCCAGTGCCGGTAACGGCGGGTCAGGCACAGGGCCAGCAGGCAGACGACCAGCATGCCCGGGGTCAGCTGGTGCGAGACGACGATGGTGGTGACCAGCACGGTCAGCAGCACCGTCCAGACCGCTGGCCGCGGCCGGCCGCGGTGGCCGCGCCGGCCGCCGTACCGGCGCAGGACCACGGCCAGCACGCCCACGTGCAGCGCGAAGGCGACGGACTGCGGGGAGAAGTAGTCCTGGCCCACCCAGTTGGCGACGTAGAACAGCCAGACCGAGGTCCAGATCAGCCGCCGGTCGGTGGTGAAGGTGCGGTAGATCAGCAGCAGCGGGAGCAGCAGCATCAGACTGGAGACCAGGGGCCACCACGCCATGTACATCGCGGTGTTGTCCACGCCGAGCAGCCGCACCAGCGCGGCCTGGGCGGCGAAGAAGCCCGGCCACTGGTCGTAGACGGCCATGTCGCCGAGCTGTTCCTCGGTCCCGAGACCGCCAGCGGTCAGCAGGTGGTCGACGACCGCGTCGTGCTTCCACGCCCAGGCGTACAGCGGGGTCGGATAGACCAGGGCCTGGGTGGCCCGCTCCATCAGCAGCAGCCCTAGAACGTACGCGAACGACCAGCCCTGTGCCCGCTTCGGGTCGCGGACGGTGCACCAGAAGCCGGCCGTGAGCACCGCGAGGCCGGTCCAGAAGGCCGGGTGCAACGCGCTGACCAGGCCGAAGTCGTCGAGGTGGGAAACGTCGGTGCGGGCGATCCCGTACCCCCACAAGGCGAGCGCCACGAGCAGGGGCAGCGCCGGCCAGACCCGGGCGCCGCGCTGCCGGGCGGTCCAGAGTGGCGCGAGATCGGAGAGGTCCGTCATGGGGAGGGGGCCGGCGGCGAAGCCCGGTGACCCCTGAGTGAACTGAGTGAGGGGCGGACGACGGCGCACCCCCCGCAGGGCACCACGAAACCACCCGCCCGCCTGCCGCTTCGGTTCTCCCGGCGGCCAGGCTCCTGGGGGGCGGTCGGACATGGCTTCGGCGTTGCGATCCGCCGGTTCTTGGGAGGCGGGTGTGGCGGGTGTGGCGGGTGTTACGACCGTCCCGGCCACCTCGGCCACCTCGGCCACCTCGGCGGCAGGGACGTCGGGCTTCTCGGCCGCCCCGCTCTTTTCGGGCTCCGGTGACGTCGGCTCCGAGACGACCGGCGCCGGTGTCCCGGACGCGTCCGGCCCTTCCGGGGACGACGCGTCCGGGACCTCCGGTCCGGGCACGGGTTCCGGTCCGGATCTCTCCCGTGGAGTGGTTGGCGGACGCACGACGTTCCCCCCTGGCGGTTCGGCTCTGTGCTCGATCTGTGCGCGATCAGTCCCTGAATCTGTTGTTCGGTCTGGAGCGGTGCGGGGGCTCGGATGTCGGTGTTGGTGTTGGTGTCGATGCCGGTGGCGGCGTCGGTGCCGGTCGGTGCGGTGGCAGGATCCGGACGAGCAGAACCAGCAGGACGAGCAGCAGGAGAAGGGGCGGCGCGACCGGCGCGAGTGCCTGTCGCCACACCCAGCCGCCCACTGCGGCGAGATACAGAACCCCCCAGCGTCCCGGCCACGGCAGCCGGTCGCCCGCGTACGCGAGCAGCAGCCACAGCGGCACGAGACACAGCAGTTGCAGCACGGGCGGCGCCCAGCGCAGCAGCGGCTCGGGGCCGTCGAGCCCCACCGCGTCCGCGAGGAATCCGGCCGTCTTGGTATAGAACGTCCCACCCACCGGCTGTGGTTCCCGACCGAGGGCGACAGGTGCCGCGTACAGGGCGATCATCGCGGCGCCCAACGCGGCACCGGGCAGCCGCCAGTCGACGCGGGCGCTCAGCGTCACGGAGGCCGCGAACACGACCAGCAGGACCCCACCCGCGACGAGGGCGGCGAGCGGCAGTCCCTCCAGCAGCTCACGGCCGGTCAGCGCTGTCCGGGAGACCCCGTCCAGCCAGGGCAGTCCACGCAGTGCCGTCCAGAAGACCGCGGTGGCGACACCGAGCACCGCCCAGAGACCGATCCCCAACCACCGTTCCCAGGGCTCCTCCGTACCGGACGGGGCGGGGTCGGCTGCGCCTGCGGGCTCGGTCGCCGGGCCGGCGCCGTCCGCACCGTGCTCGCCATACCCACCGTGCTCCCCGCGCTCACCCTCGTGGATGACCCCGCCCGGCCCGTCAGCCGACCCGTCGCCCGACCCGTCGCCCGGCCCGTCCGGCGCCCGGACGATCACGGCGAGCGGGTCCGCCTCCAACGCCTCCCGCTCGAAACCGGGCCGCCCGATGAAGAGGGTGACGGTGTCCTCCCACCCCTCCGTCCGTGTCCCATCGGGAGGATCGTGCTCGTAGGCGGCTCTGCGGGCCCAGCCCGTGCCGTACCCGGCGGTGGCGTTCAACCGCGCCCAACGGGTGCCGTACGCCGGGGTGCCGGGCGCCGGTTTCCGGGCACCCCCGGTCACCTTGGCGTCGCCGGGCCCACCGCCCGACCCCCGCCCGGCGCCGCCGGCTCCGGCTCCGCGCAGCGCCGCGCGCAGCCCGGGCACGCAACCGGCGGCGACCAGCGTCATCCCCAGCAGCACCGCCCAGCCGGCGCCCGCGATCCCGGCCGGGGTGAACAGCACGGTCGCGCTGCCCAGCACCAGGACGCACATGGTGCCCTGGACGGCGGCGAGCACACCGGTCCGGCCCTGCACCCGCAGCACCCCTATGTACAGCTCCACCACGATCCGCGGCAGCGCGCCGAGGGCGAGCAGCCGCAGCACCGTGGAGCCGTGCTGGGCGTAGTCCTCGTCGAACGGGGCGAGGATGTACGGCGCGAACGCCACCAGGAACGCCACCACCGGCACCAGCAGCAACGTCATCCGGCGCAGCGCCCCGCGGACGCCGTCGGCGAGCGCCCGGGGGTCGTGCGAGGCGTGCGCGGTGAGCGAGGAGGCCATGTTGATGGCCATGAACTCCATCGTGCCGCCGACGGTGTAGGCCACGTAGAAGTAGCCGTTCTCGGCGGCGGTGAAGCGGACGGCGACCATCACCGGCAGCAGGTTGATCATGGCCAGGCTGAACAGCGCGCCCAGCGAGTCACCCGCGAGGAACCGGCCCATCTCGCGGTAGGCGGGCGGTTCCAGGTTGCGGTCGGCGGCCACCTGGCGCGGGATCAGTCTGCGGAAGATCAGCCAGCCGATCGGCAGGGTGGAGAAGGCGATCGCCACGGCCCAGGAGACGAAGATGCCGAGCACCGGCAGGGTGGTGGCGAAGACGGCGAGGAGGATCAGCTTGCCGACCGAGAACACCGCGTTGCCGGCCGGCACCCACTCGGCCTTGCGCAGCCCGGTCAGCACCCCGTCCTGGAGGGTGAGCAGCGCCCAGGCCACGCAGGCCGCGACGAACAGCGTGCCCGCCACCGGCGTGCCCAGCGGCGCGTACGAGTCGCCCCACCGGTCGAGGGTGAGCAGGAAGACGCCGGCGGCCAGCGTGACGACCACCGAACTGGCCGCGTAGGCCCGCCAGACCAGCGGCCCCGTCCCTCGTCCGGCGCGCGGCACGAAGCGGACGACGGCGCCGATCATGGTCGTCGCCGTGATGCTGGCCAGCAGCCGCATCGCCGCGATGGCCGCGGAGCCCTGGCCGACGGCCTCCTCGGTGTAGTACCGCGCGGACACCAGCCAGAAGCCGAGTCCGAGCACGGCGGAGACGCCGGTGCTGAGCATCAGGAAGTAGGCGTTCTTGAACAGCGAGTCCGAGCCGTACGACCCCTCGGACGGCCTGCCGTCGCCTGCCGCCCGGGTCTCGGCGGTCTCCCGCACCTGCGCCTCAGCCACGGAGCGGCCCCGGCCCTTCCGGTAACGGACCCGGCCCGCTCAGGTCCGCGGGCAGCTCGGCCGGCCGGACGCCGGACTCCGCCAGGATCCCGATGACCTCCTGGGCCCGCAGCGGGTCCACCGGCAGCGCGTGCCGGGCGAACCAGCGTGCGGCCGCGGGCGCGGGCGAGGGGTCGGTGAACTCCGCCCCGGCGTAGTCGTCCAGGGGCGGATCGTAGAGGTACCCGACGACGACACCCCGCCGCGCGAGAGCCGCCACCGCCGCGTCCCGGTCCGCGACCAGCAACGGCACCCGGAACAACGGCTGCACCGCAACGCCTCCCCCCGCCCGAACCTCCCCCGCGACCAGCCCCCTGCCCACCGCCCCGACGCCCCCGAAACCCCTGCCCGCCCCAACAGCCCCGGCCACCCCGGCTACTCCGCTCGTCCCGGTCGCCCCGGTCGCCCCGTCCGCCCCGTCCGCCCCGGCAGAACCCGCGCCCGGCAGCCGCCGCCCGCCATACCCGGCACCGGCCCACCGCGTGGCCAGCAGCAGTTCCGTCCCCGCGCGGCAGTCGGCGAGCACGTCGTCCAGCCGGGCGAGCTTGCGGCCGACGCGGGCGAGCCGGAACCGGCCGGATCTCAGCCGGTAGTCGTGCATGTCGACGCGGACCCACGGGTCGTGCGCGTCCAGATCCGGCGCGCCGGCGACCGCGCGGGCCAGCGCCTCGGGCCGCAGCGGCATCCGGATCCCCTCACGCTCGGCCATGCCCAGCAGCCGCAGCGTCGCCCAGGCGGCCCGGCGCAGCCGCAGCGCCCGCACGGCCGCCTCCGCGTACGGCCGGATCGCGTAGGCGAGTTCGGCCGTCGCCCGGCGCGGCGCCAGCAGTTCCTCGCACGCCTTCTCCAGCACGTCCCGCACCCCCGGATCGGCGACCGAGAGGATCCCCCCGGCGTGTGCTCCGACGTGCTTGGACAGGCTGAAGACGGAGGCGTCGCCCCACGTACCGACCGGCCGGCCGCCCACCTCGCTGCCGATGGCGTGCGCCGCGTCCTCGAACAGCGCAATCCCCAACGCGTCGCAGCGTCGGCGCAGTTCGGGCGCCGGGTCCGGGTTCCCGTACAGGTTCGTCGTCAGCACGGCGGACAGGCCGCCCCACGTCTCGGCGGGTACGGCATCGATGTCGATGGACCCGTCCCACGGCTTCAGCGGCGCCTGCACCGGCCGCAGTCCGGCCGCCAGGACGACGAAGAAGATCACGTCGTCGTTGACCGGCGACATCAGCACCCGGCCGCCCGGCGGGCACCAGTGCCGCAGCGCCGCGTACAGGCCGAACCGGCACGACGGTACGTACACGCATTCCCGGCCGAGTCTGTCCCGCATGGTCCGCGCCGGGCGTTTCCGCCCGGCATGCGACGACACCGAACCCGGACCGGCCTCCCCAATGGCCATCCGCTCCCCCTGGTGTGCCTTGCGAACGCCCCCTCCCCGAGGCCTTCCGGCACCCGTCCAGAGTCTCCCCGTTCGCACCGCTCCGTCAAGATTGCGGATCGGCCTGTGGACAACTTCCCGCACATGAACGGAAGCGGAGAGCTACCCACCAGCCATCCGCCGCCATCCGCCGCCGCCCGCCCGGCCACCCGGTCCACCCACCCCGTCCGGCCACGCTCTGCCCGGACGCGCCCCGGCGGCCGTAACGTGTGGCCCGGCCACGAGCACGAAAGCGAGGCGACACCCATGCCCCTCTTCGACGTCCCCGAAGGCGATCCCTTCGGCCCGCACAACCTCCCGTACGGCGTGTTCTCGATCCCGGGCGGACAGGACCGGACGGTGGGCGTCCGGCTGGGCGACCACGTCCTCGACGCCGGCGCGGCGGCCCGTGCGCTCGGCTCGCCGTACGCCTCCCTCCTCGCCCGGCCCACCCTCAACCCGCTGCTGGCGGCGGGCCGCACCGCCTGGTCCGACGTACGGCGCGCGCTGACCGCCTGGGTGACGGTCCCCGCCCACCGCGAGACCCTCGCCCCGCTGTTCCATCCGCTCTCCTCGGTCACCCTGCACCTGCCCTTCGAGGTGGCCGACTACGTCGACTTCTACGCCTCCGAGAACCACGCCCGGAACGTCGGCCGGATCTTCCGCCCGGACGCCGCGGACGCCCTGACCCCGAACTGGAAACACCTGCCGATCGGCTATCACGGCCGCTCCGGCACCGTGGTGGTCTCGGGCACGGACGTCGTACGCCCCGCGGGCCAGCGCAAGTCCCCCACCGACCCGGAACCCGTCTTCGGCCCGTCGGTACGCCTGGACATCGAGGCCGAGGTCGGCTTCGTGGTCGGCACGCCGAGCGAACCCGGCCGCCCGGTCCCACTGCACGACTGGCGCGAGCACGTGTTCGGACTGTGCCTCCTGAACGACTGGTCGGCCCGGGACATCCAGGCCTGGGAGTACGTCCCCCTCGGCCCGTTCCTCGGCAAGTCCTTCGCCACGTCGGTCTCGGCGTGGATCACCCCGCTCGACGCCCTGGAGGACGCCCGGTGCGCCCCGCCGCGGCGGACCCACCGGCTACTGCCCTACCTGGACGACACCGACGACGAACCGAGCGGCTACGACCTGCGGATCTCCGTCGCCGTCAACGGCCATGTCGTCTCGGAGCCGCCCTTCTCCACCATGTACTGGACGGCCGCCCAGCAGTTGGCCCACCTGACCGTCAACGGCGCCTCGCTGCGCACCGGCGACCTGTACGGCTCGGGCACCGTCAGCGGCCCGTCCGAACGGGAACGCGGCTCCCTGCTGGAACTGACCTGGAACGGCCGCGACCCGCTGGAACTCCCCGACGGCAAGCGGACGTTCCTGGACAACGGCGACCAGGTCACCCTGTCGGCGTGGGCCCCCGGCCCGGCCGGTACCCGGGTCGGCCTGGGCGAGGTGACGGGGCGGGTGGTCGCGGGCTGAGCGGTGGTGCGCGAAGGCGGCCGGTGAGAGCCCGGTGAGATGCCGAGCACTTGACGGTCCTCGGACCTGACTCGCAGCGCCCCGCACCGTCATACTGGCGGCGGGTGGTGCGCGAGAGCCTTCCACGCTCTCCGTACTGCCCCGCGCCCTCCGTACTTCCCGCACTCGCCGCTCCCCCTGTCCTGTACTCCCCGCATCCCCTCCACTCCCCGCATCCTCTCCACTCCCCGCACGATCCAGAGCCGAGCCGCCTTCCCGACCAGGATCCGGAGCCCGTGGCATGACCGTCAGCCTGCTTCTGCTGAGCGTCGTCGCCCTGACCGCCGCCGTGCCGGCGCCCCGCGCGCTGACCCGGGCCAGTTGGCCGGAACGGGACCCGGTGGTCGCGCTGTGGGTGTGGCAGTGCCTGGTCGCCACGGTTCTGCTGTGCTGTCTGACCGCCCTGGCGCTCGGTGCCGCCGCCGTCTTCGGCACGGTCCGCGCCCAGCTCTTCGCCCCGGCGCCGCCCGCGGTGACCGCGGCGTACAACCTCTCCGCCGGCCCGCCCTGGACGGCCGCCCTCACCGTGGTGCTGGCCTGCGGAGCCGCCTGGACGACGGCCATGCTCGCCCGCGAGCTGGTCGAGGCACGCCGGCGCCGCAGCAGGGCCCGCTCGCACCTGCGTGAACGCGCCCCCGACCTGCCCGCCGGGCTGCCGGCCGCGCGCGGCCCGCTCCTCGTGCTGGAGGACGAGTATCCGGACGCCTGGTGGATGCCCGGCAGCCCGCCCCAGCTGATCGTCACCACCGGCGCCCTCCAGCGCCTCACCGACCACCAGATCGACGCGGTCCTCACCCACGAGCGCGGCCACGCCCGCGCCCGCCACGACTGGCTGCTGCACCTCTCCACCGCACTGGCCACCGGCTTCCCCCGTATCCCGCTCTTCGCCCACTTCTGCGACCAGACCCACCGCCTGGTGGAACTCGCCGCCGACGACACCGCCTCCCGGCGCTGCGGCCACCTGACCACGGCCCTCGCCCTGATCGAGCTGAACCAGCACCGGGGCGTCCTGTCCTGCGCCTCCAGCCACCGCCTCCTCGGCGAACGCGTCGACCGGCTCCTGGAGCCCCAGCCCCGGCTGGGCCGTCGCCACCGCGCCATGACCACGGCGACGGCCGCCCTGGTCCCGCTCCTCCCCCTGCTGATCACCTTCGCCCCGGGTCTCACCGCACTGTCCTGAAGGCGTCAGGTGGCACAGCCCGCCTGTCTTCCGATCCGCCCAGCCCGGCGCAGCACAGCCGACACGGGCGGCGCACCCCGTCGGCACGCCCGGTCCGGACGCCTCGCGGCGCGCCCGGGCCCGGGGCCTGGCGCGCCCGGGGCGTGCGCGGGGGCCTACGAGGCGGCCGGCGTACCCGTCATATCCAGTCGTCGGGCTCCGGCTCGGGTTCGTGCTCGGGCCAGTCGTCCGGGGCCGGGTCCGACCCGGTGCCGGAACCGGCGGCCGGCGACGACGGCGACGGCGACGGCGCCTGTCCAGCCGGTCCGCCCAGCCCCGCGAGCACCTCCAGCACACCCTCCCCGTACGTCGTCAGCTTCTTCTCGCCGATGCCACTGATGGAACCGAGCTGTCCGATCGACGTGGGCCACACGGTGGCGATCTCCCGCAGCGTGGCGTCGTGGAAGATGACGTAGGCCGGGACGCCCTGCTCCCTGGCCTGCTCGGCGCGCCAGGCCCGCAGTGCCTCGAAGGCGGGCAGCAGCGCCTGGGGCAGCTCCGCCGCCGCGGCCTTGGCCTTGCGCTCGCCGCGTCCCCCGCCGGACGCCTTCGCGACCGTCGGCTTCTTCGGCTCCTTGCGCAGCGGGACCTCACGCTCCCGCCGCAGCACGGCCGCGCTGTCGTCGGTCAGCACCAGCGTGCCGTACTCCCCCTCGACCGCCAGCAGTCCCTGCGCGAGCAGTTGCCGGACGACGCCCCGCCACTCGCCCTCGGACAGCTCCTCACCGATGCCGAACACCGAGAGCTGGTCGTGGTCGAACTGGATGACCTTGGCGGTCCGCTTGCCCAGCAGAATGTCGATGATCTGCCCGGCGCCGAACTTCTGCCCGCGCTCCCGCTTCAGCCGCACCACCGTCGACAGCGCCTTCTGCGCCGCGACCGTGCCGTCCCAGGTCTCCGGCGGGGTGAGGCAGGTGTCGCAGTTGCCGCAGCCGGCCGCTGCCGGGTCCTGTCCGAAGTAGGCGAGGAGCTGGCTGCGCCGGCACTGGACGGTCTCGCACAGGGCGAGCATGGCGTCCAGGTGGGACTGGGCCCGGCGGCGGAACGCCTCGTCGCCCTCGCCGGACTGGATCAGCTTGCGCTGCTGCACCACGTCGTTGAGCCCGTAGGCCATCCAGGCCGTCGACGGCAGTCCGTCCCGGCCGGCCCGGCCCGTCTCCTGGTAGTAGCCCTCGACCGACTTGGGCAGGTCGAGGTGGGCGACGAACCGCACGTCCGGCTTGTCGATGCCCATGCCGAAGGCGATGGTCGCCACCACCACCAGGCCGTCCTCCCGCAGGAACCTCGACTGGTGCGCCGCGCGGGTGCCCGCGTCCAGACCCGCGTGGTACGGCACCGCCTCGACGCCGTTGCGGGAGAGGAACTCGGCCGTCTTCTCCACCGAGTTCCGGGACAGGCAGTAGACGATGCCCGCGTCTCCCGGATGCTCCTCGCGCAGGAAGGCCAGCAGCTGCTTCTTGGGGTCGGTCTTCGGCACGATCCGGTACTGGATGTTGGGCCGGTCGAAGCTGGCCTCGAAGTGCCGGGCGGCCGGCATGTTCAGCCGCTCGGTGATCTCCCGGTGGGTGGCGTGGGTGGCCGTCGCCGTGAGCGCGATCCGGGGGACGTCCGGCCAGCGCTCGCCCAGCAGGGACAGCGCGAGGTAGTCGGGCCGGAAGTCGTGCCCCCACTGGGCGACGCAGTGCGCCTCGTCGATCGCGAAGACCGCGATCTTGCCCCGGGAGAGCAGGTCGAGGGTGCTCTCCAGCCGCAGCCGCTCGGGCGCCAGGTAGAGCAGGTCCAGCTCGCCGGCGAGGAACTCGGCCTCCACCGTGCGCCGCTCGTCGAAGTCCTGCGTCGAGTTCATGAACCCGGCGCGCACCCCGAGCGCCCGCAGCGCGTCCACCTGGTCCTGCATCAGCGCGATCAGCGGGGAGACCACTATGCCGGTGCCGGGGCGGACCAGGGACGGGACCTGGTAGCACAGCGACTTGCCGCCGCCGGTCGGCATGAGCACGACGGCGTCGCCGCCCGCGACCACATGCTCGATGACCGCTTCCTGCTCGCCGCGGAAGGCCTCGTACCCGAAGACCCGGCGCAGCGCGGCCAGCGCCTCGCTGTCCGCCACGGTCCCCGACATCTCGTCGATCACGCTCGTCCCGCCCATCGTCCTGTCCCCCGTACGTCCTGCCCCGTCTGTCCGGTCCGTCCTGCCCCGACCACTGCCTCCACGATAGGGGTCCGCACCGACAGCCACGGAGTTATCCACAGGCTCCCACCCGTCACCGCCGTCCAGGACACGAAGGTCGTTCACACGTGCGCGGAGATCTGCCCGTTTCCGGCGGACAGCCTGTCTGCGCCCGCGGCACCCCGTCGCATGGGAGCACTGATGAGCGTCGCACCGAAGGCGTCCGAGCCGGTCTGGCCGACCCCGCCGGAGGGCGGCTGGACCGCCGACGACCTCGCCGGCAGCAAGCCACGCCCAGACGTACCGGCAGTGGCCCGGCACCCCCCGTGGGCGCCGGGCCACTGCCGTGACCAAGGGCGCGTCAGCGCACGAACACCCCCGCCTGCCCCGCCAGATCCAGGAAGTACTGGGGTGCCACACCCAGCACCAGGGTGACCGCCACGCCTACCCCGATCGCCGTCGTCGTCAGCGGCGACGGCACCGCGACGGTCGGACCCTCGGGCCGGGGTTCGCTGAAGAACATCAGCACGATCACCCGGATGTAGAAGAACGCCGCGATCGCCGAGGAGATCACGCCGATCACCACCAGCGGGGCCGCGCCGCCCTCCGCCGCCGCCTTGAACACGGCGAACTTCCCGGCGAATCCCGAGGTCAGCGGAATGCCCGCGAAGGCCAGCAGGAACACCGCGAAGACCGCCGCCACCAGCGGCGACCGGCGGCCGAGCCCCGCCCACTGGGACAGGTGCGTCGCCTCGCCGCCCGGGTCGCGCACCAGCGTCACCACCGCGAACGCGCCGATCGTGACGAAGGAGTACGCCGCCAGGTAGAAGAGGACGGACGAGACGCCGTCCGGGGTGGTCGCGATGACGCCCGCCAGGATGAACCCGGCGTGCGCGATCGACGAGTACGCCAGCAGCCGCTTGATGTCGGTCTGGGTGATCGCGACGATCGCGCCGCCCAGCATGGTGACGATCGCCACGCCCCACATCACCGGCCGCCAGTCCCAGCGCAGACCGGGCAGGACGACGTAGAGGATGCGCAGCAGCGCGCCGAAGGCCGCCACCTTGGTGGCCGCCGCCATGAAACCGGTCACCGGCGTCGGCGCGCCCTGGTACACGTCCGGTGTCCACATGTGGAACGGCACCGCGCCCACCTTGAACAGCAGGCCCATGACGATCAGCGCGGCGCCGACCAGCAGCAGCGCGTCGTTGCCCATGGTGTCGGCGAGCGCCGGGGTGACCTCCGTGATCGACCCGTCGACGACCCGCGCGATCGTGCCGTAGGACATGGAACCGGAGTAGCCGTAGAGCAGGGCGATGCCGAACAGGGTGAACGCGGAGGCGAACGCGCCGAGCAGGAAGTACTTGACCGCGGCCTCCTGCGACATCAGCCGCTTGCGGCGGGCCAGCGCGCACATCAGGTACAGCGGGAGGGAGAACACCTCCAGGGCGACGAACAGCGTCAGCAGGTCGTTGGCCGCGGGGAAGACCAGCATGCCGGTGACCGCGAAGAGCAGCAGCGGGAAGACCTCGGTGGTGGCGAACCCGGCCTTCACCGCCTTCTGCTCGCTCTCGCTGCCCGGCACGGACGCGGCCTGGGCGGCGAAGGAGTCCACCCGGTTGCCGTGCGCCGCCGGGTCGAGCCGCCGTTCGGCGAAGGTGAACAGACCGACCAGGCCCGCCAGCAGAATGGTGCCTTGGAGGAACAGGGCCGGTCCGTCGACGGCGATCGCGCCCATCGCCGCGATGTGCGCCTTGGTCGTGCCGTAGCCGCCCGCCGCGAGCGCGACGACCGCGGCGAAGGCGGCGACGAGCGCGACGGCGGCGACGAACATCTGGACGTAGTAGCGCGACCTGCGCGGTACGAACGCCTCGACGAGTACTCCGATGATCGCCGCTGCGACGACGATCAGGACGGGCGACAGCTGCCCGTATTCGATCTTCGGCGCGTCGATCTTGGAGATCGGGTCGGCCGCCGTTGTCCACAGGCTGTGGACGGCTGTTGCGCTCACTTGGCCGCCTCCACCTCGGGCTGGGGGTCCTTCTTCTGTACGTCGGACATGGTTTGCTTGACCGCCGGGTCGACGATGTCCGTGACGGGCTTCGGGTAGACGCCCAGGAAGATCAGCAGCACCACCAGCGGCGCGACGACCAGTACTTCGCGCACCCGCAGGTCGGGCATGGCGGCGACCTCGGGTTTCACCGGACCGGTCATCGTCCGCTGGTAGAGGACGAGGGTGTAGAGCGCGGCGAGCACGATGCCGAAGGTCGCGATGATGCCGATCACCGGATAGCGCGTGAACGTGCCCACCAGGACCAGGAACTCGCTGACGAAGGGCGCCAGGCCCGGCAGCGACAAGGTGGCCAGGCTGCCGATCAGGAAGGTGCCCGCGAGCACCGGAGCGACCTTCTGCACCCCGCCGTAGTCGGCGATGAGCCGCGAACCGCGCCGGGAGATCAGGAAGCCGGCCACCAGCATCAGCGCGGCGGTCGAGATGCCGTGGTTGACCATGTACAGCGTCGCGCCGGACTGGCCCTGGCTGGTCATCGCGAAGATGCCCATGACGATGAAGCCGAAGTGCGAGATCGACGCGTACGCCACCAGCCGCTTGATGTCCCGCTGGCCGACCGCGAGCAGCGCCCCGTAGATGATGCTGATCAGCGCCAGCACGAGGATGACCGGCGTCGCCCACTTGCTGGCCTCCGGGAAGAGCTGGAGGCAGAAGCGGAGCATCGCGAAGGTGCCGACCTTGTCGACGACCGCCGTGATCAGCACGGCGACCGGGGCGGTGGACTCCTGCATGGCGTTGGGCAGCCAGGTGTGCAGCGGCCACAGCGGCGCCTTCACCGCGAAGGCGAAGAAGAAACCGAGAAACAGCCAGCGTTCGGTGTTGGTCGCCATGTCGAGCGAGCCGCTCGCCCGCGCCGCGGCGATCTCCTGGAGCGAGAAGTTCCCGGCGACCACGTACAGCCCGATCACCGCGGCCAGCATGATCAGACCGCCGGCCAGGTTGTAGAGGAGGAACTTCACCGCCGCGTACGACCGCTGGGTGGCCGCCGTCTTCTCGCCGTGCTGGTGGGCCCGGTCCCCGAAGCCGCCGATGAGGAAGTACATCGGGATGAGCATGGCTTCGAAGAAGATGTAGAAGAGGAAGACGTCGGTGGCCTCGAAGGAGATGATCACCATCGCCTCGACGGCCAGGATCAGCGCGAAGAAACCCTGCGTCGGCCGCCACCGGCTGCTGCCGGTCTCGAGCGGGTCGGCGTCGTGCCAGCCCGCCAGGACGATGAACGGGATCAGCAGCGCGGTCAGCGCGATCAGCGCCACCGCGATGCCGTCCACACCCAGCTCGTAGCGGACCCCGAAGTCGGCGATCCAGGAGTGCGACTCGGTGAGCTGGTAGCGGTCGCCGTCCGGGTCGAAGCGGACCAGGACGACGATCGCGAGGACCAGCGTGGCCAGCGAGAACAGCAGCGCGAGCCACTTGGCCGCGGTGCGCCGCGCGGCCGGCACGGCGGCCGTCGCGATCGCCCCGACGGCCGGCAGCACCGCTGTCGCTGTCAGCAAAGGAAAGGACATCGGTATCAGACCGCCCTCATCAGCAGGGTCGCGGCGACGAGGACCGCCGCACCGCCGAACATCGAGACCGCGTAAGAGCGCGCGAACCCGTTCTGCACCTTGCGCAGCCGCCCCGACAGACCGCCGACCGAGGCCGCCGTGCCGTTGACGACGCCGTCGACCAGGCTGTGGTCGACGTAGACCAGGGAGCGCGTGAGGTGCTCGCCGCCGCGCACCAGGACGACGTGGTTGAAGTCGTCCTGGAGCAGGTCGCGCCGGGCGGCCCGGGTGAGCAGCGACCCGCGCGGGGCGACGGCCGGCACCGGACGGCGGCCGTACTGCGCCCAGGCGAGGGCGACGCCGATCACCATCACGGCGACCGTGGACAGAGTGACCGTCAGGGCGCCGACCGGCGGGTGGCCGTGCTCGTGCGCGGTGATCGGCTCCAGCCAGTGCAGGAACCGGTCGCCGACGCTGAAGAACGCGCCACCGGCCACCGATCCGACAGCCAGCACGATCATCGGGACCGTCATGGCCTTCGGCGACTCGTGCGGGTGCGGCGGGCCCGCCGCGGCAGCGGCTTTCCCGGAATGATCCTCGCCGCGCGTCTCGGCGGCGGGCTCCACGTCCGGCTCGGCCGGGGACGGCGTCGGCGCCGTGCGCCAGCGCTCCTCGCCGAAGAACGTCATCAGCATCACGCGCGTCATGTAGTACGCCGTGATCGCCGCGCCCAGCAGGGCGCAGGCGCCCAGGATCCAGCCCTCGGTGCCGCCCTTGGCGAACGCCGCCTCGATGATCTTGTCCTTGGAGAAGAAGCCGGACAGGCCCGGGAAGCCGATGATGGCGAGATAGCCGAGGCCGAAGGTGACGAAGGTGACCGGCATGTACTTCCTGAGGCCGCCGTAGCGGCGCATGTCGACCTCGTCGTTCATGCCGTGCATGACCGAACCCGCGCCCAGGAACAGCCCGGCCTTGAAGAAGCCGTGCGTCACCAGGTGCATGATCGCGAAGACGTAGCCGATCGGGCCGAGGCCCGCGGCGAGCACCATGTAGCCGATCTGCGACATGGTCGACCCGGCCAGCGCCTTCTTGATGTCGTCCTTGGCGCAACCGACGATCGCACCGAACAGCAGCGTGACCGCGCCGACGATGGTGACGACCAGTTGCGCGTCCGGCGCGCCGTTGAAGATCGCGGCCGACCGGACGATCAGGTACACGCCCGCCGTCACCATGGTCGCGGCGTGGATGAGGGCCGAGACCGGGGTCGGGCCCTCCATCGCGTCCCCGAGCCAGGACTGCAGCGGCACCTGGGCGGACTTGCCGCACGCGGCCAGCAGCAGCATCAGCGCGATCGCGGTGAGCTTGCCCTCGCCGGCCTCCCCGGCCAGCCCCGGCTCCGCCACCGTGCCGAGCACCGGACCGAAGGCGAAGGTGCCGAACCAGAGGAACATCAGCATGATCGCGATCGACAGGCCCATGTCGCCGACCCGGTTGACCAGGAACGCCTTCTTGGCGGCCGTGGCGGCGCTGGGCTTGTGCTGCCAGAAGCCGATCAGCAGGTAGGAGGCGAGACCGACACCCTCCCAGCCGACGTACAGCAGCAGGTAGTTGTCGGCGAGGACCAGGATCAGCATCGCCGCGAGGAACAGGTTGAGGTAGCCGAAGAAGCGCCGGCGGCGCTCGTCGTGCTCCATGTACGCCACCGAGTACAGGTGGATCAGCGAGCCGACGCCGGTGATCAGCAGCACGAACGTCATGGACAGCTGGTCGAGCCGGAAGGCGACGTCGGCTTGGAAGCCCTCGACCGGGACCCAGCTGAACAGGTGCTGGGTCAGGGTGCGTTCCTCACCGCCCTTGCCCAGCATGTCAGTGAACAGGACAGCGCCGATCACGAAGGACGCGGCGGCCAGCAGCGTGCCGAGCCAGTGGCCGACGGCGTCCAGCCGGCGTCCGCCGCACAGCAGTACCGCCGCTCCGAGCAGAGGCGCTGCCACCAGCAGCGCGATGAGAGATTCCACGATTCAGCGACCCCTCACAGCTTCATCAGGCTGGCGTCGTCGACCGAGGCCGAGTGGCGGGAACGGAACAGGGACACGATGATCGCGAGCCCGACCACGACCTCCGCGGCGGCGACGACCATCGTGAAGAAGGCGATGACCTGGCCGTCCAGATTGCCGTGCATCCGGGAGAAGGCGACGAACGCCAGATTGCAGGCGTTGAGCATCAGCTCCACGCACATGAACACCACGATGGCGTTGCGCCGGATCAGCACCCCGGAGGCGCCGATGGTGAACAGCAGGGCCGCGAGATAGAGGTAGTTGACCGGGTTCACTTGGCCGCCTCCCCGCTGTTCGTGCGCTCCAGGCGCTCCTCGGCCCGCTGCTCCAGGGCCTTCAGGTCGCCCAGGGCGTCCGTCGACACGTCCCGGACCTGGCCGCGTTCGCGCAGCGTCTTCATGACGGTCAGCTCGGAGGGGGTGCCGTCGGGCAGCAGGCCCGCGATGTCCACCGCGTTGTGCCGCGCGTACACCCCGGGCGCGGGCAGCGGCGGCAGGTACTTGCCGTCCCGCACCCGCTCCTCGGCCAGCTCCCGCTGGGTCTTGGCCCGCTCGGTGCGCTCCCGGTGGGTGAGCACCATCGCGCCGACCGCGGCCGTGATCAGCAGCGCGCCGGTGATCTCGAAGGCGAAGACGTACTTGGTGAAGATCAGGGCCGCCAGACCCTCCACGTTGCCGCCCGCGTTGGCCTGGCCGACGCCGCTGAACTCGGTGAGCGAGGCGTTGCCGATGCCCGCGATCAGCAGGATGCCGAAGCCGAGCCCGCACAGCAGGGCCAGCCAGCGCTGCCCCTGGATGGTCTCCTTCAGGGAGTCCGCCGCCGTGACGCCGACCAGCATCACCACGAACAGGAACAGCATCATGATCGCGCCGGTGTAGACGACCACCTGGACGACGCCGAGGAAGTAGGCGCCGTTGGCCAGGTAGAACACCGCCAGGATGATCATGGTCCCGGCCAGGCAGAGGGCACTGTGCACGGCGCGCTTCATGAACACCGTGCACAGGGCGCCGATCACCGCGACCGTGCCGAGGATCCAGAACTGGACGGCCTCTCCGGTGGAGGTGGAGTAAGCGGCGATATGGGTGGAGTAGGCGGCGAGCTGCGCGGTCATCGGCGGATCACCTTCTCCGACGCCGGTTCCTCCTCGCCGAAGGTCGAGGCCGCCTCCTGCACGACCTCGCCCTTGGAGTGGGCGACCTGCCGCTCGGTACCGGGCGCGGCCTCGGTGACCAGCCCCCGATAGTAGTCCTGCTCGTCGGTCCCCGGGTAGATCGCGTGCGGCGTGTCCACCATGTTGTCGTCCAGCCCGGCGAGCAACTGCTCCTTGGTGTAAATGAGGTTGGCGCGGCTGGAGTCGGCCAGCTCGAACTCGTTGGTCATGGTCAGCGCGCGGGTGGGGCACGCCTCGATGCACAGCCCGCACAGAATGCAGCGGGCGTAGTTGATCTGGTAGACGCGGCCGTACCGCTCACCGGGCGAGTACCGCTCCTCGTCCGTGTTGTCCGCGCCCTCCACGTAGATCGCGTCGGCGGGACAGGCCCAAGCGCACAGCTCGCAGCCGACGCACTTCTCCAGGCCGTCCGGATGGCGGTTGAGCTGGTGCCGTCCGTGGAAACGCGGAGCGGTGGTCTTCTCCTGCTCCGGGTACTGCTCGGTCAGCCGCTTCTTGAACATGGCCTTGAAGGTCACGCCGAAGCCGGCCACGGGGTTCTGGAAACCTGGCTTGGTCTCCTTCGGTTCCTCAGCCATCGGACGCCTCCTTTCCATCCGTAGATCCGCCCAGAGGTCCGTCACTGTGAGTATCGGGCCCACCACTGACAATCAGCTCCCGCTCCCGGCGCGGACCGCGGCGCGGTACCGGCGGCAACTCCTGTCCGGGCAGCGGCGGCACGGGGAATCCGCCGGCCATCGGATCGAACGCGGCCGGTTCCTCGGCGGGCCGCTCGGCCCGTTTCCCCTTGTCGTGGAAGAGGTCGAAGAGGAAGGAGAGCAGCAGTACGACGATCACCGCGCCGCAGACGTACAGCGCGATGTCGGCGAAGTCGTAGTTCTCGTTGCGCAGCGCCCGCACGGTGGCGACCAGCATCAGCCAGACCAGCGAGACCGGGATGAGGACCTTCCACCCCAGCTTCATCAGCTGGTCGTAGCGGACCCGGGGCAGGGTGCCGCGCAGCCAGACGAAGACGAACAGCAGCACCTGCACCTTGACGACGAACCAGAGCATCGGCCACCAGCCGTGGTTCGCGCCCTCCCAGAAGGTGGAGACCGGCCAGGGGGCCCGCCAGCCGCCGAGGAAGAGGGTGGTGGTCACCGCCGAGACGGTCACCATGTTCACGTACTCGGCGAGCATGAACATCGCGAACTTGATCGACGAGTACTCGGTGTTGAAACCGCCCACCAGGTCGCCCTCTGACTCCGGCATGTCGAACGGCGCGCGGTTGGTCTCGCCGACCATCGTGACGATGTACAGCAGGAAGGAGACCGGCAGCAGCAGGATGTACCAGCGGTCGGCCTGCTGCTCGACGATCGCGGAGGTCGACATCGTCCCGGAGTAGAGGAACACCGAGGCGAACGCGGCGCCCATGGCGATCTCGTAGGAGATCATCTGCGCGCAGGAGCGCAGTCCGCCAAGGAGCGGGTAGGTCGAGCCGGAGGACCAGCCCGCCAGCACGATGCCGTAGATGCCGACCGAGGCGACCGCCAGGATGTACAGCATGGCGATCGGCAGGTCGGTGAGCTGCATGGTGGTGCGCTGCCCGAAGATCGAGACCTCGTTGCCGGCCGGGCCGAACGGGATCACGGCGAACGCCATGAAGGCCGGGACGGCCGCGACGACCGGCGCCAGGACGTAGACCGCCTTGTCGGCGCGTTTGACGACGAGGTCTTCCTTGAGCATCAGTTTCACGCCGTCGGCGAGCGACTGGAGCATGCCCCAGGGGCCGTGCCGGTTCGGTCCGACGCGCAACTGCATCCAGGCGACGATCTTGCGTTCCATGACGATGGCGATCAGTACCGTCACCATGAGGAACGCGAAGCAGAACACCGCCTTGACGACGACCAGCCACCAGGGGTCCTGGCCGAACATCGAGAGGTCTTCAGCGGCGAGGTACGGGCTCATGCCTCCACCTCCTTGGGGGCCGCGCCGACGGTGGTCGCCGGGCCGATGCGGACGAGTGAGCCGGGCAGCGCCCCGGCGTCGGCGGCGACGCCGGCGCCGGCGGAGTTCAGCGGCAGCCACACCACCCGGTCGGGCATCTCGGTGACCTGGAGCGGAAGTTCGACGACGCCCGCCGGGCCGGTCACCGCCAGGAGGTCGCCGTCCTTGACGCCCGCCTCGGCGGCGGTAGCGGCCGACACGCGCGCGCGCGGCGCGTGCCGGGTGCCGGTGAGCGCCTCGTCGCCCTCCTGGAGGCGGCCCTGGTCGAGCAGCAGCCGGTGCCCGGCGAGCACCGCCTCCCCGGCGGCCGGCCGGGGCAGCGCGGCGGCGCTCTCCAGGGGCTCGGTGGCCGCCGGCCCGTCCCAGGGCCCGAGCCGGTCGATCTCCGCGCGGACCGTCCGCAGGTCCGGCAGCCCCAGGTGTACGTCCATGGCGTCGGCCAGCATCTGGAGCACCCGCGCGTCGGTGGGCGCCGGCCGCCCGGTCATCTGGTCGGGCTTGAGCGCGGCCTCGAAGAAGCGGACCCGGCCCTCCCAGTTGAGGAAGGCGCCGCCCTTCTCGGCGACCGCCGCGACCGGCAGCACCACATCGGCCAGCTCGGTGACCTCGCCGGGCCGCAGCTCCAGGGAGACCACGAACCCGGCCTCGGCCAGCGCGGCACGCGCGCGTGCCGGATCGGGCAGGTCGGCGACCTCCACGCCGGCCACCAGCAGCGCCTGCAGTTCCCCGTCGGTGGCGGCCTCGATGATCCGGCCGGTGTCCCGGCCGTAGCGGTGCGGCAGCGTGGCCACGCCCCAGACGGCGGCGACCTCGTCCCGCGCGCGCGGGTCGGTCGCCGGACGGCCGCCCGGCAGCAGCGTCGGCAGCGCGCCCGCCTCGATCGCGGCCCGCTCCCCGGCCCGGCGCGGGATCCACGCCAGCCGGGCGCCGGTCGCCCGCGCGGTCCGTACGGCGGCGGTCAGGCCCCCGGCGACGGCCGCCAGCCGCTCGCCGACGACGATGACCGCGCCCTCGGTGCGCAGTGCCTCGGCGGCCCGGCTGCCGTCGCCCTCCAGACCGACCCCGCCGGCCAGCGCGTCCAGCCACTCGGTCTCGGTGCCGGGCGCGGCGGGCAGCAGCGTGCCGCCGGCCTTCGCGAGGCCGCGCGTGGCATGCGTCGCCAGGGCGAACACCCGCTGCCCGTGCCGGCGCCACGCCTTGCGCAGCCTGAGGAAGACGCCGGGCGCCTCCTCCTCGGCCTCGAACCCGACCAGGAGCACCGCGGGCGCCTTCTCCAGCGCCGCGTACGTCACCCCCGTACCGTCCAGGTCGCGGCCCCGGCCGGCCACCCGGGCCGCCAGGAAGTCGGCCTCCTCGGCGCTGTGCACGCGCGCGCGGAAGTCGATGTCGTTGGTGTCGAGCGCCACCCGCGCGAACTTGCTGTACGCGTAGGCGTCCTCCATGGTGAGCCGGCCGCCGGTCAGCACCCCGGTCCGGCCCCGCGAGGCCAGCAGCCCCTGGGCGGCGATCTGCAGCGCCTCCGGCCAGGACGCGGGCTCCAGCTCGCCCTCGGCGTTGCGCACCAGGGGCGTGGTGAGCCGGTCGCGCTGCTGCGCGTAGCGGAACCCGAACCGCCCCTTGTCGCAGATCCACTCCTCGTTGACCTCGGGGTCGTTGGCCGCCAGGCGGCGCATGACCTTGCCGCGCCGGTGATCGGTACGGGTCGCGCAGCCGCCGGCGCAGTGCTCGCACACCGACGGCGAGGAGACCAGGTCGAACGGGCGGGACCGGAACCGGTACGCCGCCGAGGTGAGCGCGCCGACCGGGCAGATCTGGATGGTGTTCCCGGAGAAGTACGACTCGAAGGGGTCGCCCTCGCCGGTGCCGACCTGCTGGAGCGCGCCGCGCTCGATCAGCTCGATCATCGGGTCGCCGGCCACCTGGTTGGAGAACCGGGTGCAGCGGGCGCACAGCACGCACCGCTCCCGGTCGAGCAGCACCTGGGTGGAGATCGGCACCGGCTTCTCGTAGGTGCGCTTCTTGCCCTCGAAGCGGGAGTCGGCGCCGCCGTGCGACATCGCCTGGTTCTGCAGCGGGCACTCGCCGCCCTTGTCGCAGACCGGGCAGTCCAGCGGGTGGTTGATGAGCAGCAGCTCCATCACCCCCTTCTGCGCCTTCTCCGCGACCGGCGAGGTCAGGTGGGTCTTGACCACCATCCCGTCGGTGCAGGTGATGGTGCAGGACGCCATCGGCTTGCGCTGGCCCTCGACCTCGACGATGCACTGCCGGCAGGCGCCGGCCGGGTCGAGCAGCGGATGGTCGCAGAACCGGGGGATCTCGATGCCGAGCTGCTCGGCGGCCCGGATGACCAGGGTGCCCTTGGGCACCCTGATCTCGGCGCCGTCGATGGTGAGCGACACCAGGTCCGCGGGCGGAACGGCCGCCTCTCCCCCACCGGAGGGAGCGCTCGTGGTCACAGTCATGCGGTCACCTCCGTACGGTGATCGGCCCAGGCCGTCGACTTCGCGGGGTCGAAGGGGCAGCCGCGGCCGGTGATGTGCTGCTCGTACTCCTCGCGGAAGTACTTCAGCGAGGAGAAGATCGGCGAGGCGGCGCCGTCGCCGAGGGCGCAGAAGGACTTGCCGTTGATGTTGTCGGCGATGTCGTTCAGCTTGTCGAGGTCCGCCATGCGGCCCTTGCCCGCCTCGATGTCGCGCAGCAACTGCACCAGCCAGTACGTCCCCTCCCGGCACGGCGTGCACTTGCCGCAGGACTCGTGGGCGTAGAACTCGGTCCAGCGGGTGACGGCGCGGACCACGCAGGTCGTCTCGTCGAAGCACTGGAGGGCTTTGGTGCCGAGCATGGAACCCGCGGCGCCCACTCCTTCGTAGTCAAGAGGGACATCGAGGTGCTCTTCGGTGAACATCGGCGTCGAGGAGCCGCCGGGGGTCCAGAACTTCAGCCGGTGGCCGGGACGCATGCCCCCGCTCATGTCGAGGAGCTGGCGCAGCGTGATGCCGAGCGGCGCCTCGTACTGGCCGGGGCTGGTGACGTGACCGGAGAGGGAGTACAGCGTGAAGCCCGGGGACTTCTCACTGCCCATCGACCTGAACCAGTCCTTGCCTTTGTTCAGGATCGCGGGAACGGATGCGATCGATTCGACGTTATTCACCACAGTCGGGCAGGCATAGAGGCCGGCCACCGCAGGGAAGGGGGGACGGAGCCGCGGTTGACCGCGGCGGCCTTCGAGCGAGTCGAGCAGTGCGGTCTCCTCACCGCAGATGTACGCGCCCGCGCCCGCGTGCACGGTGAGGTTCAGGTCGAGTCCGCTGCCCAGGATGTTCTCGCCGAGGAAGCCCGCCGCGTACGCCTCAGCGACGGCTGAGTGCAACCGCCGCAGCACGGGGACGACTTCACCCCGCAGATAGATGAAGGCATGCGACGACCTGATGGCGTAACACGCGATGACGATGCCCTCGATGAGGCTGTGCGGGTTCGCGAAGAGGAGCGGGATGTCCTTGCAGGTCCCCGGCTCCGACTCGTCGGCGTTGACAACTAGATAGTGCGGCTTGCCGTCCCCCTGGGGAATGAACTGCCATTTCATCCCGGTGGGGAATCCGGCGCCGCCGCGGCCGCGCAGACCGGCTTCCTTGACGTAGGCGATGAGGTCGTCCGGCGACATGGCCAGCGCCTTGCGGAGCCCCTCGTACCCGTCGTGCCTGCGGTACACGTCCAGCGTCCAGGACGCGTCCTCGTCCCAGAAGGCCGACAGCACGGGTGCGAGCAGCTTCTCCGGGCTGTGGTCCTTGATCTCGGCGGCCAAGGTCATCACTCCCCCTCCTCGGCAGTGGGCCCCGCCGGGTGGGAGGGGTCGGAGGCCGATGTGTCCTGCGGCGCGTCGTGCGAGCTGAGGTGCTCGGTCGGCGACGGCTCGTGCGGCGGCTCGTGCGACGGTTCACCATGGGGCGCCGCGCCGCGCGGGTGCACCACGCGCGCGGCGGAGTGCTCGCCCTTGGCCAGCTTCAGGCCGACCAGGGAGGCGGGTCCCGCGCTGCCCCCGGCCTCGACGGCGCCCTCCCGCTCGTCGGGGAAGCCCGCCAGGATCCGGGCGGTCTCCTTGAACGTGCACAGCGGCGCGCCGCGCGTCGGGCTGACCGGCCGGCCGGCCCGCAGGTCGTCGACCATGCGGCGGGCACTGGCCGGAGTCTGGTTGTCGAAGAACTCCCAGTTGACCATCACCACCGGCGCGTAGTCGCAGGCCGCGTTGCACTCGATGTGCTCCAGGGTGACCAGGCCGTCGTCGGTGGTCTCGCCGTTGCCGACGCCCAGGTGCTCCTGGAGCTCTTCGAAGATGGCGTCGCCGCCCATCACCGCGCACAGCGTGTTGGTGCAGACGCCCACCTGGTAGTCGCCGCTGGGCCGGCGCCGGTACATGCTGTAGAAGGTCGCCACCGCGGTGACCTCGGCCGTGGTCAGGCCGAGCATCTGCGCGCAGAACCGCATCCCGGTGCGCGTGACATGGCCTTCCTCCGACTGCACGAGATGCAGCAGCGGCAGCAGGGCGGACCGGGAGTCCGGGTAGCGGGCGATCACCTCGCGCGCGTCGGGCTCCAGGCGGGCCCGTACGTCGTCCGGGTAGTCGGGCGCGGGCAGCTCGGGCATGCCGAGTCCGACGCCCCGCTCCGAGGAATCGGTGGTCACCGGTCGACGCCTCCCATCACGGGGTCGATGGACGCCACCGCGACGATGACGTCGGCGACCTGGCCGCCCTCGCACATCGCCGCCATGGCCTGAAGGTTGGTGAAGGACGGGTCGCGGAAGTGCACCCGGTAGGGGCGGGTGCCGCCGTCGGAGACGACGTGCACCCCGAGTTCGCCCTTGGGGGACTCGACCGCGGTGTACGTCTGTCCCGGCGGCACCCGGAAGCCCTCGGTGACCAGCTTGAAGTGGTGGATCAGGGCCTCCATGGAGGTGCCCATGATCTTCTTGATGTGGTCGAGGGAGTTGCCCAGTCCGTCCGGTCCCAGGGCGAGCTGGGCGGGCCAGGCGATCTTCTTGTCGGGCACCATGACCGGTCCGGGCTTGAGCCGGTCCAGGCACTGCTCGACGATCCGGAGCGACTGCCGCATCTCCTCGAGCCGGATCAGGAAGCGGCCGTAGGCGTCGCAGGTGTCGGCGGTCGGGATGTCGAAGTCGTAGTTCTCGTAGCCGCAGTACGGCTGGGACTTGCGCAGGTCGTGCGGGAGGCCGGTGGAACGCAGCACCGGGCCGGTGGCGCCCAGCGCCATGCAGCCGGCCAGGTCGAGGTAGCCGACGTCCTGCATGCGGGCCTTGAAGATGGGGTTCCCGGTGGCGAGCTTGTCGTACTCCGGGAGGTTCTTCTTCATCTTCTTCACGAACTCGCGGATCTGGTCCACCGAGCCGGGCGGCAGGTCCTGGGCGAGGCCGCCGGGGCGGATGTACGCGTGGTTCATGCGCAGCCCGGTGATCAGCTCGTAGATGTCCAGGATCAGTTCGCGGTCCCGGAAGCCGTAGATCATGATCGTGGTGGCGCCGAGCTCCATGCCGCCGGTGGCGATGGCCACCAGGTGGGAGGACATCCGGTTCAGCTCCATCAGGAGCACCCGGATGATCGAGGCGCGGTCCGGGATCTGGTCCTCGATGCCGAGCAGCTGCTCGACGCCCAGGCAGTACGCCGTCTCGTTGAAGAACGGCGTGAGGTAGTCCATGCGCGTCACGAAGGTGGTGCCCTGGGTCCAGGTCCGGTACTCGAGGTTCTTCTCGATGCCGGTGTGCAGGTAGCCGATGCCGCAGCGGGCCTCGGTGACGGTCTCGCCCTCGATCTCCAGGATCAGCCGGAGCACGCCGTGCGTGGACGGGTGCTGCGGGCCCATGTTGACGATCAGGCGTTCGTCGTCGGCGCGGGCCGCGGACTGGACGACCTCGTCCCAGTCGCCGCCGGTGACCGTGTAGACGGTGCCCTCGGTGGTCTCCCTCGGGGATGCGTGCGACGTGCTCATGAGTACGACCTCCGCTGGTCCGGAGCCGGGATCTGGGCGCCCTTGTACTCGACGGGGATGCCGCCGAGGGGATAGTCCTTGCGCTGCGGGAAGCCCTGCCAGTCGTCCGGCATCATGATCCGCGTCAGTGCCGGGTGGCCGTCGAAGACGATGCCGAAGAAGTCGTACGTCTCGCGCTCGTGCCAGTCGTTGGTCGGGTAGACGGAGAACAGCGACGGGATGTGCGGGTCGCTGTCGGGCGCGCTGACTTCCAGACGGATCAGCCGGTTGTGGGTGATCGAGCGCAGGTGGTAGACGGCGTGCAGTTCGCGGCCCTTGTCGCTCGGGTAGTGCACGCCGCTGACGCCGGTGCACAGCTCGAAGCGCAGCGCCGGGTCGTCGCGCAGCGTCTTCGCGACCCGGACCAGGTGCTCGCGCTCGATGTGGAAGGTCAGCTCGCCGCGGTCGACGACCGTCTTCCCGATGGCGTTGTCCGGGAGCAGTCCCTGTTCCTCCAGCGCGCCCTCCAGTTCGTCGGCGACCTCGTCGAACCACCCGCCGTAGGGCCTGCTCGCCGGCCCCGGGAGCCGGACCGAGCGGACCAGGCCGCCGTAGCCGGAGGTGTCGCCGCCGTTGTTGGCGCCGAACATGCCGCGCTGGACGCGGATCTCCTCGCCGCCCTGGCCGCGCTGGCCGGGGAGGTTCTCGGCGGAGAGGTCCTTCTCGGGGTTCGCGCCGCCGCTGTCCTCGGCCCCGGCCGGGCCCGAGGTGCCGTTCGCGTCGCTCATCGCAGCAGCCCCTTCATCTCGATGGTGGGCAGGGCCTTGAGCGCCGCCTCCTCCGCCTCGCGGGCCGCCTCCTCGGCGTTGACGCCGAGCTTGGTGGTCTGGATCTTCTGGTGCAGCTTGATGATCGCGTCCATCAGCATCTCGGGCCGTGGCGGGCAGCCCGGGAGGTAGATGTCGACCGGGACGACGTGGTCGACGCCCTGGACGATCGCGTAGTTGTTGAACATGCCGCCCGAGGAGGCGCAGACCCCCATGGAGATCACCCACTTCGGGTTCGGCATCTGGTCGTAGACCTGCCGCAGCACCGGCGCCATCTTCTGGCTGACCCGGCCGGCCACGATCATCAGGTCCGCCTGGCGCGGTGAGCCGCGGAAGACCTCCATGCCGAAGCGGGCCAGGTCGTAGCGCCCGGCCCCGGTGGTCATCATCTCGATGGCGCAGCAGGCCAGGCCGAAGGTGGCCGGGAAGACCGACGACTTCCGCACCCAGCCCGCGGCCTGCTCGACGGTGGTCAGCAGGAAGCCGCTCGGCAGCTTTTCTTCGAGTCCCATGACGTAAGGCCCCTCAGTCCCATTCCAGGCCGCCGCGCCGCCATACGTACGCGTACGCGACGAAGACGGTGAGCACGAAGAGCAGCATCTCCACGAGCCCGAAGATCCCCAGGGCGTCGAAGGTGACGGCCCAGGGGTAGAGGAAGACGATCTCGATGTCGAAGACGATGAAGAGCATCGCCGTCAGGTAGTACTTGATGGGGAAGCGCCCGCCGCCGGCCGGCGTGGGGGTCGGCTCGATCCCGCACTCGTAGGCCTCGAGCTTGGCCCGGTTGTACCGCTTCGGACCGATCAACGTGGCCATGACCACGGAAAAGATCGCAAAGCCTGCCCCGAGGGCTCCCAGTACGAGGATGGGCGCATACGCGTTCACCGCTCCTCGCTCCTCTCAGTCGGCACTGACTGCTGGCGGTTTTGCCTGGGCCCACAACCGCCTCAGCAGCCCCACGAGCCCCGCTGGTCCCGGCGAAGATCGCGAACATGTGAAGCAGGTCACAAGCCCAACTGCTCCGCATCTTATGCCTGCCGCTCTGTGATCTGCGACACGGGGTATTGCACAAGCTTTGTGATCTCCACCACCTGACGAAGGATCATGAAGTCGGATGAGCGGTGATCTTCACACAGGAAGCTTCCGACTGATCACCAGTGGTGACATTTTCCCCGGTCACCGCAGCTCAGCGCGGGCGTCTCAATATCAAGAAGCTTCACGTGCATGCAAATTGGTGGTGGACACCTTCTCTTGATAGTGCGCCGCGTTCACATCTCGGGGCCGACGACGGGGTCCGGTGTGAACGCGTGCACGCGTTCACGAGCGGACGCACGCGCCGGGGTGACCGTTCCGTGACCTCCGCCACATTCATGAGAGGCGTCTGAGAAGCGGGCTTGGCCATCTGCCTCAACCAGTGGTAAGCGGGGAGCAATTCGGACGTAACGATCAAAGTCCGTGATCACAGGCGTGTTACAGCCGTCCGCTATGTCCGTTACCGCGTCAAGAAAGGGCGACACGCCCGGGATTTGCGACACCGATTGAACAACTGTGGCGCAGCACACGTTTCTTGAAGGTATGGAGGAGCTCCTGATACCGGTTGTACCCATGTCCCACACCGCTCACATACGCAGCCACCGGAAGCCCCGCCGCAGCGCGTCGACGACCGTCGCGATGCGAGCCGGAGTTGCCGGTGGCGTCCTCAGCACCCTGGCAGTGGCCGGGGCGTCGGGTTCGGCCAGCGCGGCCGAGCCGGTGACGCAGACCCTGGAGCTGCCCACCCTGACGGCCGAGATGGCCGCTCAGGTCGCGCAGTCCGCGGACGCCACCCAGCAGGCCGCCGCGAACTACGAGCTGCAGGCCGAGCGTGACGCCGCCGCGGCCAAGGCCGCCAAGGAAGCCAAGGCGGACCTGAAGGAGGCCAAGGCCAAGGCCGCCGCCAAGAAGAAGGCCGCGGAGGAGGCCCGCAAGGAGGCCGCCGCGCGCGCCGCCCGCGACGCCGAGCGCACCACCCTGACCGCCACGTCGGACACCGGCTCCAGCGACACCGGCAGCTCCTCCGCGAGCACCGGCACGTCCACGGCCACCGGTTCCGCCGCCGCGATCGTCTCCTTCGTCAAGGCGCAGGTGGGCGCGGCCTACGTGTCCGGGGCCACCGGACCGTCCGCCTACGACTGCTCCGGCCTGGTCCAGGCCGCCTACAAGCAGGTGGGCGTGAGCCTGCCGCGCGTCTCCCAGGACCAGTCCGTGGCCGGCACCCAGGTCTCGCTGGACAGCCTCCAGCCGGGCGACATCCTGTACTGGGGCGGCGCCGGCAGCGCCTACCACGTGGGCATCTACGTCGGCGACGGCATGTTCGTCGGCGCGCAGAACTCGTCCACCGGCGTCGTCGAGAAGCCGCTCTCCTACGATCCGCCGAGCGGCGCGGTGCGCGTACTCTGACCCAGGTTTTCCACAGCCAGAAGGCAGCCGAAGGGCCGTTGTCCACAGGGGCAGCGGCCCTTCGCCTTTCCTGCCATGCTCGTGAACGGGCCGGTCACCACCGGTCCGTTCACCAGCATCGGGAGAGAAGTCATGCCGAGTGTGTTCGTACAGGGGCGCCCCCTCGCCACCTATCCCCCGCTCGCGCCGGAGGCCCGGCACGGCAGCGTGCGGCGGGTCACCGAGGTCGGCGAGGCGGTCCTGCACAAGCCGTGCCGGGACGTCACCGAGTTCGGGCCCGACCTCGCCGCGCTCATCGACGACATGTTCCTGACCATGTACGTCGCCGAAGGAGCCGGACTGGCGGCCAACCAAGTGGGAATCGGCCTGCGCCTGTTCGTCTACGACTGCCCGGACGACGACGGTGTCCGACATGTCGGGCACATCGTCAATCCGGTGCTGGAGCCCCTGGTTCCGGACGGACGGCGGCTGCTCGACGAGGGCGAGGGGTGCCTGTCGGTGCCGGGGGCCGTCATGGACGTGCCGCGGCCCGACCGGGCGGTGGTGCGGGGGTTCGACAAGGACGGTGCCCCGCTGCTCGTCGAGGGGACCGGTTACTTCGCCCGGTGCCTGGCCCATGAGGCCGACCACCTGGACGGGCGGGTCTACCTGGACCGGCTCTCCGCCCGGGACCGGAAGGCGGCGCTGCGGCAGTCGGCGGACCGGCGCGAGGAGGTGTTCGCGCGCCGGTCCGCCAGAGCCGCCGAGTTCAGTGGCTAGGCAGCCGAGTTCAGTGGCCAGGCATCCGCCCGGTCACGCCTTCGGGGCCACCTTGGTCAGTCCGTTGATGATGCGGTCCATCGCGTCGCCGCCGGTCGGGTCGGTGAGGTTGGCGAGCATCTTCAGGGTGAACTTCATCAGTACGGGGTGGGTCAGACCGCGCTGGGCGGCGATCTGCATCACCTTCGGGTTGCCGATGAGCTTCACGAAGGCGCGGCCGAGGTTGTAGTAGCCGCCGTAGGTGTCCTTCAGGACGCGCGGATAGCGCTGGAGCGCGATCTCGCGCTGGGCCGGCGTCGCCCGCGCGTGCGCCTGGACGATGACGTCGGCGGCGATCTGACCGGACTCCATGGCGTAGGCGATGCCCTCGCCGTTGAAGGGGTTCACCAGACCGCCGGCGTCACCGACGAGCAGCAGGCCGCGGGTGTAGTGCGGCTGGCGGTTGAAGGCCATCGGGAGGGCGGCGCCGCGGATCGGGCCGGTCATGTTGTCCGGGGTGTAGCCCCAGTCCTCGGGCATGGAGGCGCACCATGCCTTGAGGACCTCGCGCCAGTCCAGGTCCTTGAAGGAGGCGGAGGTGTTGAGGACGCCGAGACCGACGTTGGAGGTGCCGTCGCCCATGCCGAAGATCCAGCCGTAGCCGGGAAGGAGACGGTCCTGGGGGCCGCGGCGGTCCCACAGTTCGAGCCAGGACTCCAGATAGTCGTCGTCATGCCGGGGGGAGGTGAAGTAGGTGCGGACCGCGACGCCCATCGGGCGGTCCTCGCGGCGGTGCAGACCCATCGCCAGGGAGAGCCGGGTGGAGTTGCCGTCGGCGGCCACCACCAGCGGGGCGCGGAAGGTGACCTCCCGCTTCTCCTCGCCGAGCTTGGCGGTGACGCCGGTGATGCGGCCGGTGCGGTCGTCGACGACCGGGGCGCCGACGTTGCAGCGCTCGTACAGCCGGGCGCCGGCCTTCTGGGCCTGCCGGGCCAGTTGTTCGTCGAAGTCGTCGCGTTTGCGGACCAGCCCGTAGTCGGGGAAGGAGGCGAGGTCCGGCCAGTCGAGCTGGAGACGGGTGCCGCCGGCGATGATGCGCAGGCCCTTGTTGCGCAGCCAGCCGGCCTCCTCGGAGATGTCGATGCCCATCGCCACGAGCTGCTTGGTCGCGCGGGGGGTGAGTCCGTCGCCGCAGACCTTCTCCCGGGGGAACGCGGTCTTTTCCAGCAGGAGGACGTCGAGTCCGGCCTTGGCCAGGTAGTACGCGGTGGTGGAGCCGGCTGGCCCCGCGCCCACGACGATCACATCGGCGGTGTTGTCGGAGAGGGGCTCGGTCACGGCGGGATCTCCCCAGGGTTCAAGAATCTGTGTGCCGACGGGCACCGGACATGGGCAGTCTATTCAGCGTCACCGATCACCCGGCTGAAGGGCTGCCCCGTGAAACGAGCTCTCCCCGCTGTACGGTTGCGGGTTCCCACCGACGAGGACGCCGTCGCCTGGCACCGGGCCTTCGCCGACCCGGACGTCATGGAGTTCCACGGCGGCCGGCCGGCGGAGCTGTCCGTGTACGAGGAACTGACCGCCCGCCAGCGCCGGCACGACGCCGAGCACGGGTTCTGCCTGTGGACCGTGCTCGACGAGCGGGACCAGGTCATCGGGTTCACCGGCGCCCAGCCGTGGCCCCGGGACTGGGGGCCGAGGGGCGAGATCGAGATCGGCTGGCGGCTGGCCCGGGAGCACTGGGGCAAGGGGTATGTGACGGAGGCGGCCCGGGAGACGGTACGGCGGCTGCGCGCGGCGGGGCTGCCGGGCGTGGTCGCGATGGTCGACGCGGACAACGAGCGCTCCATCGCGGTGACCCGGCGGCTGGGGATGCGGCTGGCGGAGGTGTTCACGACGCCGCAGTCGCAGCGGCAGGGGCACTGCTATCGCCTTGAATTGTAACTCAGAGTAACCATTCGGACAGTTTCCGACTACTTATCGCTACAAAAAGCTTCCGGCGGGTGCGTGGTGGGGGTTACTCTGCCCGTACTCGCTGGGGGTGAGGTTCCGTGCGCGACACACCCGAGACACCCGAGGTCCGCGTACCGCGTCTGGTCGGCCTGATGGCCGTGGACGCGCGCCGTGCGGCCGAGGCGCGCGGGGTGCTGCTGGCCGCCCCCGACCGGGCCGACCTGCACCGCGTGGTCGTGGAGTACGTGGTACGGCAGTACCCGCCGCCCGGCGCCGAGGTGCCGCGCGGGGCCGCGGTCACCGTGTGGTTCGACTTCGGCGAGGGCGAGGGCGAGGGCGGCGGAGGTGCCGGGGTGCGCGAGCCCCGGACGCCGGCGCCGCCCGGCGGCGGACTGCGCCGGGAACTGGACGAACCGAGGGAGGCGGGCGGGGCGAGCGGGCCTAGTGGGCCGGGGATGCCGTATGCGGCGCTCGGCTGTTCGTAGTGGTGCCGGGGCGGCGGGCCGCGAGGATCCCCTCGGTGATGGGGGTGCGTCCACGACGAGCCGCCACGATGCCGGGATGCCGGGATGCCGGGATGCCGGGATGCCGGGCCGCAACGAGCCTCGACGACGCCGGCGCGTCAGGCCCCGACGCGCCTCGACGGTGAGGGTCAGCTCTGCTTGAAGCCCCGGTGCAGGGCCACGATACCGCCGGTCAGGTTGCGCCAGGCCACCTTGGACCAGCCGGCCGCCCGCAGTCGCTCGGCCAGGGCGGGCTGGTCGGGCCAGTCGCGGATGGACTCGGCGAGGTAGACGTACGCGTCGGGGTTGGAGGAGACCGCGCGGGCGACCGGCGGCAGGGCGCGCATCAGGTACTCGGTGTAGACGGTGCGGAACGGCGCCCAGGTCGGGTGTGAGAACTCGCAGATGACGACCCGCCCGCCGGGCTTCGTCACCCGGTACAGCTCGCGCAGCGCCGCGTCCGTGTCCTGGACGTTGCGCAACCCGAAGGAGATGGTCACCGCGTCGAAGACGTCGTCCGCGAACGGCAGCCGGGTGGCGTCGCCCGCGGTGAACGGCAGCCAGGCATGACGTGCCTTGCCGACCTGGAGCATGCCGAGCGAGAAGTCGCAGGGCACGACGTAGGCGCCGGTGCGGGCGAAGGGCAGCGAGGAGGTCGCCGTGCCCGCGGCCAGGTCGAGGACCTTCTGCGCGGGGCGGGCGTCGACGGCCCGCGCGACCTCCTTGCGCCACACCCGGTCCTGGCCGAGCGACAGCACATCGTTGGTGAGGTCGTACCGGGCCGCCACGTGGTCGAACATCGAGGCGACTTCGTGCGGCTGCTTGTTCAGGGAGGCGCGGGTCACCCGCCCATTCTTACAGGCCGCCCGAGCCGGACCCGCGGCCGGACTCACGGCCGGACCGATGCCCGACCGATGGCCGGACTCACGGCCGGACCGATGCCCGACCGATGGCCGGACTCACGGCCGGACCGATGCCCGACCGATGGCCGGACTCACGGCAGGAGCCGCGGCCGTTTGCGTCCCGCCACGTCCTCCACCCAGCCGCAGGCCAGCACGAACACCGCGATCAGCACCCAGCCCACGCCGAACATGAACCACTGGCTCTCCAGCGGCAGGTACGTCTCGAACGCGGGCACCTTCCAGAACTGGTCGATCAGCGGCACCGCCAGGATCAGCGCCAGCTCGTGCCAGAGGTAGATCGTCACGGCCCGCGCGTTGAAGACGGTGACCAGCCGGTCCAGCCGCCGGAAGCGGGCGAGACCCGCGAAGTCGACGTTCAGCCGCGCCTTGGAGTACATCAGCAGCGTGACGAAACCGGCCGACCAGAACGCCTGGGCGAGCGGGATGTCGTCCAGGTCGTAGGTGCCGTACTCGGCCTGGTGGGCGAGGGCGTACCAGCCGCCGTAGCCGAGCGCCGCCAGGGACAGCGCCACGACCGCGAACGGCTTCAGCCGGGCCAGTACCCCGTCGCGGTGCGCGAAGCCGAGGACCCAGCAGAAGAGGTACGTCGCCAGGTCGAGGAGCCCGGTGCCGAAGCGGTTGTCGGGCGGCTGCCAGCCGAACTGGAAGACCACGATCGGGACCAGGGTCGCCAGCAGCACCGGGACCGGCGCCAGCCGGAACACCTTCAGCAGCAGCGGCGAGATCAGCACGAACCACAGGTACGTGCGCAGGTACCAGAGGATCTCCCAGGCCTGCTGGCCCCACGCGTTGCCCGGCGGGTCGCCGAGCGGCACGACCCAGTAGACGATCTGCCAGCCCGGCATCCAGCCGTGGATCAGCATCGCCACGACGACGAAGAGGCCCCAGAACCAGAACGGCGGCAGCAGCCGGCGGATCCGGCTCTTGACCACCTTCGGCGCCGGACGTTCCAGCGACTTGGCCATCAGGGTGCCGGCCAGGCCGAACATGATCCCCATGGACGGGAAGACCATCCCGGCCCAGGCCCAGCCGAAGGTGTGGTACGTGACGACGCGGACCAGGGCGACCGCGCGCAGGGTGTCGAAGTACCGGTCCCGGCCACCGGACCGGGCCGCCGGGGCCTGAGCCGGCTGCTCCGGCTCCGGAGCCGCCGGGGCCTGAGCAGCCGGTTCCGGTGCCACCTGGGGCAGCGGTGCCGTGGACTCGGCCGGCGGCACCTCCTGCGGGTAGCCGCCGTACACCCCGTTCGGGCCGTAGTTCTGGGGGTACTGCTGGGGCTGGACGTACGGCTGGGGATGCGGCGCGTACTGCTGCTGCGGCGGCGGCACATACGCCTGCCCCTGCTCGCCGTACCCGTACCCGTGCCCGTACCCCTGCCCGTATCCCTGCCCGTACTGTCCCTGTCCCTGTCCCTGTCCCTGTCCGGGCGGCCCGTACTGCTCCCAGCTCATCCGCCCGCCCCCGCCGGGGTACCGACCTCGCCCGTCCGCTTCAGCTTCTGCCAGCGCAGCCGGCCACCGGTGAGGGCGGTGATGCAGGAGTGGATCAGGACGAGATACATCATCTGCCGGTACGCGAGCTGCTGGAGCGGCATCATCAGCAGATACCGGTACTTCTCCTTGTCCAGCCGGAAGGCGTACGCCGCGCAGAACAGCTGGATGCCCAGTACCGCCAGCCAGGCCAGCAGCGCCGCCTGGAAGTCCACGAAGATCATCGAGTACGCGGTGAAGACATCGATCAGCGGCGCGAAGACCGGGGTGACGATCTGGAAGATCACCACCAGCGGCATGCCGACCCGGCCGAAGCGGCCCGAGGGGCCCTTGTCGGTCAGGGACTTGCGGTGCTTCCACAGCGCCTGCATCGTGCCGTAGGACCAGCGGTAGCGCTGCGACCAGAGCTGCTTGAGCGAGCCGGGCGCCTCGGTCCAGGCGCGGGCGTGCTCCTGGTAGACGACCCGCCAGCCCGCGCGGTGCATGGCGATGGTGATGTCGGTGTCCTCGGCGAGGGTGTCCTCGCTCATCCCGCCGACCTCCAGCACCGCCTCGCGGCGGAACGCGCCGATCGCGCCGGGGATGGTCGGCATGCAGCGCAGCAGGTCGTACATGCGCCGGTCGAGGTTGAAGCCCATCACGTACTCGATGTGCTGCCAGGCACCGATGATGGTGTTGCGGTTGCCGACCTTGGCGTTGCCCGCGACCGCGCCGACCTCGGGGTCGGCGAACGGCTGCACGAGATGGCGTACGGTCTCCGCCTCGAAGACGGTGTCGCCGTCCATCATCACGACGATGTCGTGGCTGGCGTGCCGGACGCCGTTGTTGAGGGCGGCCGGCTTGCCCGCGTTCTCCTGCCGGATGACGCGGACGTTGGTCATGCCGAGCGCCCGGGCGGCCTCACGGGAGATCTCGGAGGTGCCGTCCGAGGACCCGTCGTCCACGATGATGACCTCGATCGGGTGGGTGCTCTGTGCCAGCGACTTCAGGGTGTTGGCGATGCACTCCTTCTCGTTGTACGCCGGGACGATCACGCTCACCGGGCGGGTGACGGTCGGCCCCCAGCTGAACCGGCGTTTGTTGCGCTGTCTGTAGTGCCGGCGGGCCAGGATCAGCATCATCCCGAACCGGCCCATGACGGCCACGCCCACGACCATCAGCCCGACCGAGAGGGCCGGCACGGTCCACTCGGCGACCCGGACGGCGGCGATCAGCGCCTTGCCCTCGTAGAGGGTCGCGCCGGTGGCCTTGTGGTGGGCGGCGGTGAGCTGGGAGGCCGCGTCGGTGGTGCCGTTCTGCCCGGCGGGAGCACCGGTCGGCTGGTTCCCGGCCGTCTGCTGGTCCCCGGCCGTCGCCTGCTGCTCACCGTCCGTCGCCTGCTGGTCCCCGGTCGCCTGCTGCTGACCGGCCCCGGCCCCGGCCCCGGGGGCGGTGGCGCCCTGCTCCGCCATGACCCCGCTGATGGTGGTGAAGGTGTACCCCTTCGCCTTCATCTTCTTGATGTACTTCGGCAGCGCCTTGATCGTCTGCGAGCGCTCGCCACCGGCGTCGTGGAAGAGCACGGAAGCGCCCGCGCCGTCCTCCGGCGTCGCCCACTTGACGATCTTCGAGACGCCGGGCTTCTTCCAGTCGTCGCTGTCGGTGTCGACGAAGACGCTGGTGTAGCCGTCCGCGCCGAGCTTCTTGTAGACCGGCCAGCTGTAGTTGTCGATGGCGTCCATCTCCGAGGAGTACGGCGCCCGGAACAGGGTCGTCGTGATCCCGGCCGCGCCCGCCAGCGCCAGCTGCGTCTGCTCGATCTCCCGGGTGATGCGGGCGTCGCTCTGGTAGGACAGGTCGACGTGCGTGAAGGTGTGGATGCCCACCTCGTTGCCCTGGTCGACCAGGTCGTCGACGATGTCCGGGTAGCGCGAAACCATCGACCCGACCAGGAAGAACGTGCCCGGCACGTCGTACTCCTCCAGGATCTTCAGGACCTGCGGGGTCCAGGTCGGGTTCGGCCCGTCGTCGAAGGTCAGCGCGATCGTCTTGTCCGGCACCGAGACGGTGGTGGCCTGTCCGCCGCGGAAGGACAGGATCGGCCCGCCGTCCAGGACGTCGTCGGGTACGTCGCTGGCGCTGGCGCCGGTACGGACGCGTTCGTCGCCGCCGACCTCGGCGCGCAGATAGCCGTCCAGCAGCATCACGCAGGTCAGCGCCAGCAGGAGCAGCAGCGCGAGGATGACCCGCGGCTTCTGGAGCGCGGCGGCCCGGCCGGCGGCGCGTTCCATCCGGGTGGGGGCGCGGCGGCGGCCACGCGAAGGAGGTGTCGTGGTCATGGAGTTGGCTGCGATTCCGGTCAGTCGGCGGTCGCGGAGGCGGCCGGGGCGGAGGCGGTGGCGGAGGCGGAACCGGTCGCGGCTCCGGTGGGCGGCACGCCGGTGGGGGCACCGGACGGCGCGCCGCTGGGGACGCCGGTCGGCGCGACCCCGCCCTGCGGCTGCATGCCCCCACCGGGCGCGGAACCGTTGCCGCCGCCCCCGAAGGGCAGCAGCGAGGACGGGTTGATCGAGGTGCCGATGCCCATGAAGGCCAGGCCCAGCACGATCGCGTACCCGATACAGACGACACCGACGAGGAGGCCGAGCCGGCGCAGCAGCTTGGCCCGGCGTCCGGAGTTGTCAACGAACACAGGACCGTCGACCGGTGCGGCGGACCCGTTACCGCGTTTGCGGCGGCGACCGCGCACAGCGGCGCGGCTTTCGATGGCAGGCTCGGAATGCATTCCTCAGATATTAGGAGTACTTCATGTGACCGAATCTCTGGCTTTCTTGTGAGGCGTCCATGAGAACTGGCCAGACCTGTCAGTCTGCTGAGAAACCCCAGGAAAACGCGGATCTTTGCCAGGAACGGCACAGTCCCGTGTGGCACCTTTCCGGTTCGGAGACACGTTTTGTTTCCGTCCTGGGACATACATCTGAGAGCGGGAGCGTACGCGATGAAGGGTCCACGAAAGTTCGCCGCAGGGCTGATATGCCTGTTCGCCCTGGCAACGGCGGGCTGTTCGGCGGGAGATGACGACAGCACCGACGCGGCACCCGAGAGCTCGGCACCCGAGACCTCGGCATCCGACACGCCCTCGTCGTCGTCCACCGGCTACGCCCCGTACGTCAGCGCCACCACCGCCAACGACCTGGACTCGGCGGGCTCCCCGGGGACGTACAACCTGGCGTTCGTGATCTCCTCCGGCAGCGGCTGCACCCCCGAGTGGAACGGCAGCCACGCCATCGACGACTCGACGGTCGCCTCCCGCATCTCGGACCTCACCGCCGACGGCGCCTCGGTCCGGGTCTCCTTCGGCGGCGCCTCCGGCAAGGAACTGGCGGCCACCTGCGACAGCGCCGAGGAACTGGCGAAGGCGTACGGCGAGGCACTGGACGCGGCCGGCGGCGCCACCCTCGCCGACTTCGACATCGAGGGCGACGAGCTGACCGACTCCGACTCGGTCGACCTGCGCTCCGAGGCGATCGCGCTGCTCCAGGAGGAACGCACCGACCTGAAGGTCTCCTTCACCCTCCCGGTGATGCCCTCGGGCCTGGACGACGACAGCATCGCGCTGCTGAACTCCGCCAACAACCACGCCGTGCAGGTCTCCACGGTCAACCTGATGACCATGAACTACGGCGAGTCCTACAGCGGCGACATGGGCGACTACGCGCTCACCTCGGCCAAGGCCGCGCACACCCAGCTCAAGGAGGTGTTCGGGCTCTCCGACGCGAACGCCTGGCGGGGCATGGCGCTGACCTCGATGATCGGCGTCAACGACGTGGCCGGCGAGACGTTCACGCTCGACGACGCGGCCGAGGTGCGGACCTTCGCCGAGGAGAAGGAGATCGCCTGGGTGTCGATGTGGTCGACCTTCCGCGACCAGCAGTGCGACAGCGACTCCGACTCGGACGACGCGGCGACCGACTGCAGCGGGGTGGACCAGGACGCGGGGGCGTTCGGCGAGGCGTTCGCGGGCTGAAACGCCCGGGACGTACGGGAGTCAGCGCCGCCGGTGCACCAGTCGCCCGGCGCACACCGTGGCGAGACACGCGCCGTCGGCGCCGAGGACCGTGAGGTCGGCCCGCGCGCCGACGGCGAGGACGGCCGGGCGCGGCGCGGGCAGGACCAGCAGGCCGTTGCGCTCGGCGGCGGAGCGCAGCCCGGCGGCGACGACGTACCGCTCGACGACCGCCACCGCGCCGGACTTGAGGACCTCGTGGACGCGCTCGCGCGGACTCGGCGCGTCGGGCAGCGGCCCCTCGTGCACCCGCCCCGGGCCGAGCACCCCGGGCCAGCGGCGCACCCGGGCGCCCGGGAAGCGCCGTTCGATCTCCGCGAGCCGACCCACGGCGGCGATCCGCCCGCCCTCGACGGCCACCGCGCCGTCCGGCAGCGGTTCGGCGTCGTCCCAGGCGGTACGGATCTCGTCGGCGGCGTGCACGGTCAGCAAGACGGCCTCAGTTGCTGGCGATCAGCTTCAGCTCGGGGTGCGCCGTGCCGCCCTCGATCGCCGTGGACGAGATGTGCGAGACCACCCGCTCGTCGACCGGGTCGTTGGCCGGGTCGTCGTGGATCACCAGGTGCTCGTACGTCGTGGCGCGCTGCGCCGGGACCCGCCCCGCCTTGCGGATCAGGTCGATGATCTCCAGCCGGTTGGACCGGTGCTTGGCACCGGCCGACGAGACCACGTTCTCCTCCAGCATGATCGAGCCGAGGTCGTCGGCGCCGTAGTGCAGGGAGAGCTGGCCGACCTCCTTGCCGGTGGTCAGCCAGGAGCCCTGGATGTGGGCCACGTTGTCGAGGAAGATCCGCGCGATGGCGATCATCCGCAGGTACTCGAAGAGGGTGGCCTGCGTGCGGCCCTTCAGGTGGTTGTTCTCGGGCTGGTAGGTGTACGGGATGAAGGCGCGGAAGCCGCCGGTGCGGTCCTGCACGTCGCGGATCATCCGCAGGTGCTCGATGCGCTCGGCGTTGGTCTCGCCGGTGCCCATCAGCATCGTGGTGGTGGACTCCACGCCCAGCCCGTGCGCGATCTCCATGATCTCCAGCCAGCGCTCGCCGGACTCCTTCAGCGGCGCGATGGCCTTGCGCGGCCGCTCCGGCAGCAGCTCGGCGCCGGCTCCGGCGAACGAGTCGAGCCCGGCCGCGTGGATCCGCCGGATCGCCTCCTCGGCGCTCACGCCCGAGATCCGCGCCATGTGCTCGACCTCGCTCGCCCCCAGGCTGTGGATGACGAGCTGCGGGAACTCCTTCTTGATGGCGGCGAAGTGGTGCTCGTAGTACTCGACACCGTAGTCCGGGTGGTGCCCGCCCTGGAACATGATCTGGGTGCCGCCCAGTTCGACGGTCTCCGCGCAGCGCCGCAGGATGTCGTCGAGGTCGCGGCTCCAGCCCTTCTTCGTGTCCTTGGGGGCCGCGTAGAAGGCGCAGAACTTGCACGCCGTGACGCACACGTTGGTGTAGTTGATGTTCCGCTCGATGATGTACGTCGCGATGTGCTCGGTCCCGGCGTACCGGCGCCGGCGGATCGCGTCGGCGGCGGAGCCCAGCGCGTGCAGCGGGGCGTCACGGTAGAGGACGAGGGCTTCTTCCGGGGTGATCCGACCACCGGCGGCGGCGCGGTCGAGGACGGGCTGGAGGTCGGCCTTCTCGGTCACCGGGCGTCCCTTTCGTCAAGGGTTGTGGACGGACCGGTCCAGCGTACGCCAGCACTTTCGCGCCCCGGACGTCAGGCGGTGAACGCCCCCACCAGCAGACCGAGGAACGCCCCGCCGATCAGGAACGGCCCGAACGCGATCTGTGTGCCGCGGCCGGCCCGGCGGGTGACGAGGAGGCCGAGCCCGTACAGCGCGCCGAGCAGGAAGCCGGCGAAGGCGCCCAGCAGGAGCGTCGGCCAGCCGTACCAGCCGAGTACGGCGCCCGCCCCGAGGGCCAGTTTCACGTCGCCGAAGGCCATGCCGGAGGGGTTGAGGAAGAACAGGGCGTAGTAACCGGCGCCGAGCGCGAGGGTGCCGAGCAGCGCGGTGGGCCACGAGCCGACGTGCTCCGGCACCAGGGCGGCCAGGCCGAGCAGGACCAGGGCGGCACCGGCCAGCGGCAGGGTGAGCAGGTCGGGCAGCCGCCGTACCCGGACGTCGACCACGGTCAGCAGGACGGCGACCGGCGCGAGCAGCAGCCAGACGGCCAGTTCGGGCCGGGTGCCGGTGGCGGCGGCCAGGGCGGTGCAGGCGAGCGCGGTCACGGTGGCGGGGACGGCGGCGCCGGGGGCGTACGGCTGCCCGTCCCGCCCGCACCGGGCCCGGCCGAGCCAGCCGCCGACCGGGTGCCCGGCCGGGCAGGTGCCCCGCCAGTTCTCCCCGGGCGGCACGGAGAGGCGGTAGGCCGCGCGGGGCAGCAGCGCGCCCGCCGCCGCGCCCCACAGCGCCGCCACGACGACGACCAGCGACTCGGCGCTCATCCGGTGGCTCCGGTCTTCGACAGCCGGGCCTCGGGCCGGCCCGACTCCGCGCTGTCCGACTCGTAGCGCAGGTCGTCGCCGACGGGGGTGAGGCGGACGGTGTGCCGGGCCTGACCGCACACCCCCCGGTTCGCCGGGTCGCCCACGGCCGCCGCGACGATCCGCTCGTCCGTGACCTCGGTCAGGGTCAGTACGTCGTCGCAGGTGCCGCCGAGGATGTCGGTGTGCCGCATGGTGCCCAGTTCCTGGCCGACCCGCACCTCGGCGACGGTCAGCCGGAAGGTGCCCAGCGGCAGGTCACCGTCCCGGGCGGTGGCCTGGCCCTCCCAGGTGCCCAGGTAGGCGGCGGGGACGGAACCTCCGGCGGACGCGGACGCGGACGCGGACGGCGAAGTGGGTGAGGTGGGTGAGGTGGGTGAGGTGGGTGAGGTGGCGGCGGGTGGCCGCGCGGTGTCGTTCCCGGCGTCCCCGCCGCCGCTTCCGCCGCCCGGCAGCAGGTCGAGTACGAACACCGACCCGACCGTCACCGCCGCCAGCGCCCCGGCGACCGCCAGGGCCACCGTGCAGCTCACCTTGCGCGCCCGTCCGGGACCCGCCCCCTCCGACGCCGCCGTCACCGAGACGGAGACCCGGCCGGGGCCGCCCCCGGCCAGCGCGGTCGGCGGATGCGGCGGGGCGTCCCTGGGGGCGGGCACGGGCACCGACGCTGCCCCGGGCAGCGGCCCGACCGGCGGCGGCATCGGCGGCGGCGGTCCGAACCCACCGGAACCCGTCTCCCCCGCCCCCACCGCCGGACTGCTGAACCCGACCGGCCCGGAAGGTGCCCCCCTCGCCGCCCCCGCCTCCAGATTCAGCAGCTGTACGGCGCTCCGGCTGACCCGCTCCACCAGCGGTCCCGGCAGCCAGCCGGCCGTGACCAGCCGGGCCGCGCCCTCGGGGGCCAGCCGCCGGGCGAGTTCCGCGGGGGCCGGGCGGGCGGCGGGGTCCTTCGCCAGGCAGGCCGCGGCCAGCTCGCGCAGGTCACCGGCGAGGCCGTCCAGCTCGGGTTCCTCGTGGACGACCTGGTAGAGCAGCGCGGCCGAGGAGTCCCCGGGAAAGGGCGGCAGGCCGGTCGCCGCGACGACCAGGACGGCGCCGAGCGAGAAGACGTCGGCGGCGCCGGTGACGCCCTTGCCGAGGATCTGCTCGGGCGCCATGTAGCCGGGCGAGCCGACCGACACACCGGTCGAGGTCAGGGAGGCGGTGCTGTCCGTGGCGCGGGCGATCCCGAAGTCGATGAGAAGCGGGCCGTCAAGGGTGAGCAGCACGTTGGACGGCTTGACGTCCCGGTGCACGAGGCCGAGCGCGTGCACCGCCGTGAGCGCCTCGGCCAGGCCCGCGCCCAGCGCCCGTACCGTGTGCGCGGGCAGCGGGCCGCCGCCGTCCGCGACCGCCGCCGTCAGGGACGGTCCGGCCGCGTACGCCGTGGCCACCCAGGGCACCCGGGCGGCCGGGTCGGCGTCCAGCACCGGCGCGGTCCAGGCGCCGCCCACCCGGCGCGCGGCGTCCACCTCGCGCCGGAACCGGGCGCGGAACTCCTCGTCCAGCGCGAAGTGCGGGTGCACGATCTTCACCGCGACCGTGCGGCCGCCGGCGCTGCGGCCCAGGTAGACGCGGCCCATCCCGCCGGAACCCAGTCGGCCGAGCAGCCGGTAGGGCCCCACGGCGGTGGGTTCGTCGGCCTCCAGCGGGCGCATGGCGTCCACCCCTCCCCCGGTACGTGACCTCCAGGCAGGGTAGTGCTCCGCTCAGGGCTGGAGCAGATCCACCGTCACGTCCGCCGGGAACCCGGTGGTCGGTCCGACCCGGCGGGCGAACTCGGCGACCGCCGCGAGCTGCGGGGCCCCGAACCGGAAGTCGAGGGTGGTGAAGTACTTGGCGAGGGTCTCCTCGTCGAAGTCCTCCCAGCGGGCGGCCTGCTCGGCGACCTTGTCGACCTCCTCCAGGGAGAGGTTGCGGGAGGCGAGGAACGCCTCGTGCACCTTGCGGGTGATCACCGGCTCGCGCTCGGCGTAGTCGCGCCGGGCGGCCCAGACCGCGAAGACGAACGGCAGGCCGGTCCACTCCTTCCACAGCGCGCCCAGGTCGTGCACGGCCAGGCCGAAGCGGGGCCCGTCGAGCATGTTGGCGCGCAGCGCCGCGTCGCCGATCAGGACGGCCGCGTCGGCCTCCTGCATCATCAGGCTCAGGTCGGGCGGGCAGGTGTAGTAGTCCGGCTGGACGCCGAACCGCTCGGCGAGCAGCAACTGGGCGAGCCGCACGGAGGTGCGGGAGGTCGAGCCGAGGGCGACCCGGGCCCCGTCGAGCTGCTCCAGCGGCTTCTGCGAGACGATCACGCAGCTCATCACCGGGCCGTCGCAGCCGACGGCGATGTCGGGGAAGGCGACCAGTTGGTCGGCGTGCTTGAGGAACTCGACCAGGGTGATGGGCCCGATGTCGAGGTCGCCCCGCACCAGCTGCTCGCTGAGCTTCTCCGGGGTGTCCTTGGTCAGCTCGAAGTCGAGGAGCGTGCCCGTTCTCGCGAGCCCCCAGTAGAGGGGCAGGCAGTTCAGGAACTGGATGTGGCCGACACGCGGCCGGGTGCGAGAATTGTCCACATCGTGAGGCTAGCCCGCACCCCCGGACCGGCGGGCGCCGACCCCCGGCCGCCCCCGGGCGGTGCCCCGCGTCAGCCGGACGCCGCGCGCGTTCAAACATTCGGGTGAAGTGATCTTGAGCTCTGTTGCTTTCCGGCGCCTGCATGCTAGGCTCGCCGCAAGTTGCAGTTTGGTTTCCCTTGCAGTACAGAGCCTGCGGAGCATGTGACCGCGGGCTCTCGTCGTTCTCAGACATATGCAGTTGTGCAGAATTAAATCTTCACACTTGCTGGTTCTGGAGCAGGGCAACCCTTTGGGCCCAAGGAGGGCTTATGGCTACCGGAACCGTGAAGTGGTTCAACGCCGAAAAGGGCTTTGGATTCATCGCCCAGGAAGGCGGCGGCCCCGACGTCTTCGTCCACTACTCCGCGATCAACGCGACCGGTTTCCGGTCCCTTGAGGAGAACCAGCAGGTGTCCTTCGACGTCACGCAGGGCCCGAAGGGTCCGCAGGCTGAGAACGTCACCCCGGTCTGATCTGATCCTCTGATCCGGATCGAGCGCAGTACCCAAGGAGCCCCGCGCCTCGGCGTGGGGCTCCTGCCTTTGCCGCCGGCGCCCGGCGTCGGTACGGACGGGGATGTCAGTGGGGGCCACTACTCTCCGGCGCCATGACCACCACAGAGGACACCCGCGCCTTCTACGACACGATCGCCGAGGACTACGCCGACCACTTCCGCGGCGTCCATCTCACCAAGCCGCTGGACCGGGCCGTGCTGGCGGCGTTCGCCGAGCTGGTGGAGCAGGACCGGGGACCGGTGGCCGACCTGGGCTGCGGGCCCGGGTGGATCACCGCCCACCTCGCCTCCCTCGGGCTGCCGGTCTTCGGCCTGGACCTGTCGGAGGGGATGCTGGCGGTCGCCCGGCGGCACTACCCCGAGCTGCCGTTCGAGCAGGGCTCGATGCTGGAGCTGCCCGTCGCCGACGAGGCTCTGGGCGGCGCCGTGTCCTGGTACTCCACCATCCACACGCCGCTGGACCGGCTGCCGGCGCTCTTCGCCGAGATCCGGCGCGTGCTGGCCCCCGGCGCCCCGCTGCTGACCGCCTTCCAGGCCGGTGACGTGCCCCGGCGGCACGACCGGCCCTTCGGGCACCGCGTCACCCTGGACTTCGAGCGCCGGCGCCCGGAGCTGATGGCGGAGCTGCTCCAGGGGGCCGGCTTCGACGTCCGGCACCGGTTGGTCAGCGAGCCGGACGAGGCACTCGGCGAGCCGACTGCGCACGCCTATCTGATCGCCCGCCGCTGACCGGCGCCCTCAGCCCCCGTACCCGGCGCCCTCAGCCCCCGTACAAGGACTCCACCACCTCCGCGAAGTCCCGCATGATCACGTCCCGGCGGAGCTTCATGGAGGGGGTCAGATGGCCCGCGTACTCGGTGAAGTCGTGCGGCAGGACGGCGAAACGGCGGATGGACTCGGGGCGGGAGACGAGCTTGTTCGCCTCGTCGACCGCCCGCTGGAGGACGGTCCGCAGTTCCTCGTCGTCGACGAGCAGTTCCGGCGGCACCGGGTGCTTGCCGTTCATCCGGCGCCAGTGGGTGATGCCGTCGGGGTCGAGGGTGAACAGGGCGGAGACGTAGGGGCGGCGGTCGCCGAGCACCAGGCACTGGGAGATCAGCGGGTGCGAGCGCAGCCAGTTCTCCAGCGGGGCCGGGGCCACGCTCTTGCCGCCGGCCGTGATGAGGAGTTCCTTCTTGCGGCCGGTGATGGTCAGGTAGCCCTCGTCGTCCAGGCTGCCGAGGTCGCCGGTGGCGAACCAGCCGTCCGGCGCGGCGGGCACCACCCCGCCGGCCGCCGGGTCCCAGTAGCCGTGCAGGACCTGTTCGCCGGCGACGAGGATCTCGCCGTCGGCGGCGATCCGCAGCCGGGTGCCGGGCAGCGGCCAGCCCACCGTGCCCAGGCGCGGTTTGAGCGGCGGGGTCACGGTCGCCGCCGCGGTCGTCTCGGTGAGGCCGTACCCCTCGAAGATCTCGATGCCGGCGCCGGCGTAGAAGGCGGCGAGGCGGCGGCCGAGCGGGGAGCCGCCGCAGATGGCGTACTTGACCCGGCCGCCCATCGCGGCCCGGATCTTGCGGTAGACCAGCGGGTCGTAGAAAGCGCGGGACGTCTTCAGACCGCGGCCGGGGCCGCCGCCGGTACCGGTCTGGCGGCCCTCCAGCGCCTCCCCGTAGCGCACCGCCACATTGGTCGCGCGGTCGAAGACGGTGGCCCGGCCGCCGGACTCGGCCTTGGCGCGGGCGGTGTTGAAGACCTTCTCCAGCATGTACGGGATGGTGAGCAGGCAGGTCGGCCGGAAGGCCGCCAGGTCGGGGAGCAGCTCGGCCGGTTTCAGGCTGGGGGCGTGGCCGAGGCGGACCCGGGCCCGGACGCAGGCGACGGCGACCATCCGGCCGAAGACGTGCGACATGGGCAGGAAGAGGAGGATGGATGGTTCCTCGCCCTTGGCCTTGAAGACCGGGTAGAGCAGCTCGATGGCGTTGTCCACCTCGGCGAAGAAGTTGCCGTGGGTGAGCGCGCAGCCCTTGGGGCGGCCGGTGGTGCCGGAGGTGTAGATGAGGGTGGCCAGCGTGCTGGGGCCGAGCATGCCGCGCCGGACGCCGACCTCGGCCTCGGGCACCCGGTCGCCCAGCTCCGCGACCCGCGCCACATGGTCCTTCTCGACCACCCACAGGTGCTTGAGGTCGGGCAGCCGGTCCAGCTCCGGACCGAGCGCGGCGGCCTGCGCGGAGGTCTCGGTGACCAGGGCGACCGCGCCGGAGTCGTGCAGGATCCAGCGGGTCTGGAAGAGCGAGGAGGTCGGGTAGACCGGCACGGTCACCAGGCCGGCGGCCCAGGCGGCGAAGTCGAGGAGGGTCCACTCGTAGACCGTGCGGGACATGACGGCGATCCGGTCGCCCGGCGCCAGACCCTCGGCTATGAGCCCCCTGGCCAGCGCCAGCACCTGCGCGGCGAACTCGGCGGCGGTCACATCGGCCCACCGCCCGTCCGCCGTCCGGCGGCCGAGCACCACCGCGTCCGGCGCCGCCGCCGCGTTGTCGAACGGCAGGTCGGCGAGCGACCCGTGCCGCACCGACGGGGCGAACGGCGGTACGTACACCTCCCGTACGGCACCGTCCAGCCGCCGCGTCTCGGGCGCCACGAGCACGGGTCCGGGCGCGTCGCCGTAGGCGGCGGACGCGGCGAAGGAAGGAAGCGGAGTGGACACGGGCGGCTCCTGGGACGTGCAGCGGCGGCTCGGCTCGGCTGCATGACGTACGTGCCGGCTGCACCGGTGTTTCAGTGCTGTACCGGTGCTTGCACCGGTACAGCAGTGCTGCGCCGGTGCTTCAGTTGGTGCGCCGGTGTTTCAGTTGGTGCGCCGGTGGGACCGCGGGTGGCGGCCCGCGGTCGGCTTGGGGATCGTACGGGGCCCTCGTGGGGAGTTGGTGCGGGTTCCGGGACGGTCCGGGGACGGGGTTGTGCAACCTCCCGAGTTACCGGTAAGTAGCAGCATGTCGGCAGGCAGCGGCTCAGGCCCGTTCCAGTACCGCCGTCACGCCCTGGCCGCCCGCCGCGCAGACGGAGATCAGGCCGCGGCCCGGACCGTCCCGTTCGGCCAGCAGTTTGGCCAGGGTCGCCACGATCCGGGCGCCGGTCGCCGCGAACGGGTGACCGGTGGCGAGCGAGGAGCCGGCCACGTTCAGCCGGGCCCGGTCCACCGGGGCCAGCCCGCGCTTCTCCCAGGCCGCCAGCGTGGCCAGCACCTGGGAGGCGAACGCCTCGTGGATCTCGACCAGGTCGAAGTCCTCGATGCCCAGCCCCGCCCGCTCCAGCATCCGCGGCACCGCGTACGCCGGGGCCATCAGCAGCCCGTCCTCACCGCCCGCCACGTCCCCGTGCGGGAAGTCCACGGCGGCCGTCTCGTACGCCGTCAGGTACGCGAGCGGTGCCAGCCCGCGCGTCTCGGCCCACTCCTCACTGGCCAGCAGCACGGTCGCCGCGCCGTCGGTCAGCGGCGTGGAGTTGCCCGCCGTCATGGTCGGCTCGGGCCCGTCGGTGCCGAACACCGGCTTCAGCGCGGCCAGTTTCTCCGGGGTGGAGCCCGGCCGCAGGTTCTGGTCCCGCGCCAGGCCCCGGAAGGGGACCACCAGGTCCTGGAAGAAGCCGCGTTCGTACGCCGCCGCCAGCCGCTGGTGACTGGTGGCCGCCAGTTCGTCCTGGGCCTGGCGGCTCACGCCCCACGCGCGCGCGGTGATCGCGGCGTGCTCCCCCATCGACAGACCGGTGCGCGGCTCGGCGTTGCGCGGGATGTCGGGGACGAGATGACCGGGGCGGATGCGGGAGAGCGCCTTGACGCGAGCGCCCGTCGACTTCGCTCGCCGGGCCTCCAGCAGGATGCGCCGCAGCCGGTCGTTGACGCCGAGCGGCGCGTCGCTCGCGGTGTCCGCGCCGCCCGCGACCGCCGACTCGGTCTGACCGAGGGCGATCTTGTTGGCGGCGGCGATCACCGCCTGGAGACCGGTGCCGCACGCCTGCTGGACGTCGTAGGCGGGGGTACGGGCGTCCAGTGCCGAGCCGAGGACGGTCTCGCGGGCCAGGTTGAAGTCGCGGCTGTGCTTGAGGACCGCGCCGGCCACGAACTCGCCTACCGCGCCGGGTGCCTGGAGCCCGTACCGCTCCACCAGCCCGTTCAGGGCGGCGGTCAGCATCTCCTGGTTGGCGGCGGTGGCGTACGGGCCGTCGGAGCGGGCGAACGGGATGCGGGTACCGCCGACGATCGCGACCCGGCGGGCCCTGGGGGGCTCAAGGGGACTCATCTCGACCTGCTCCTCCACTAGACTTACCATCGGTAACCTTACTCTAGAGTAAGCAGAGCGTCGCAGAGTAGAGCAGAGCAGAGCAGAGCAGAACAGAGCAGAGCAGATCCGGAGCGCTGGGAGTCCCGCATGGCCGACCGTTATCTGAGCTTCACCGGCACCGCGCCGGGCCGCTTCCTCACCCGGCGGCTCGGTCTGCCGCAGCCGGCGCCGCTGCGCCGCTGGTCCCCCGGGCAGCCGGAACTCGACGGCGAGATCCTGCTGCTGACGGCCGGCCGGTCCGGCCTCGACCCGTCATCCCCGCTGTCGTCCCCGCTGTCGTTCCTGCCGGTGAAGGACGCCTCGGACCGGCCCGCCGCCGTCGTCCTGGACGCCACCGGGGTGCGGAACGTGCCGGATCTCGCCGAGGTGCACGCGGCCCTGCACCCGGTCGTCCGGTCGGTCGCCGCGAGCGGCCGGGTCGTCGTGCTCGGCGCCCCGCCCGCCGCCGACGACCACCACCAGGCCGCCGCCCAGCAGGCGCTGGAGGGCTTCACCCGCTCGCTCGGCAAGGAGATCGGCCGGGGCCGGACCGTCAACCTGGTCCGGCTCACCGACGCCCGCGCCGCCGAGTCCACGCTCCGTTTCCTGCTCTCCGCCAAGTCGGCCTACGTCAGCGGCCAGGTCATCGGCGTCGGTCCCACCGGCGGCCCGGTCACCGCGCCGGACGACCCGGCCCGGCCGCTCGCCGGGCGCACCGCCCTGGTCACCGGCGGCGCGCGCGGCATCGGCGCGGCGGTCGCCGAGACCCTCGCCCGGGACGGCGCCCGGGTCGTCGTACTGGACGTGCCGGGGGCCGAGCCGGACGCCCGGCGCCTCGCCGACCGGCTCGGCGGCACTGCCCTGTCGCTCGACATCACCGCCGCCGACGCGGGCGCCCGGATCGCCGCCGCGCTGCCGGACGGTCTGGACGTCCTGATCCACAACGCGGGCATCACCCGGGACCGCCGGCTGGTCAACATGCCGGCCGACCGCTGGAGTGCCGTCCTCGACGTCAACCTGGCGGCCGTCCTGCGCACCACGGACGCCCTGCTCGCCGCCGGCACCCTGCGCTCCGGCGGCCGGATCGTGGCCACGGCGTCCATCGCGGGCCTCGCCGGGAACGCCGGCCAGACCAACTACGGCGCCAGCAAGGCCGGGATCGCCGGCCTGGTCCGGTCGCTGGCGCCGCGCGCGCCGGCCGAGCACGGGGTGACGGTGAACGCGGTCGCGCCGGGCTTCATCGAGACCAGGATGACGGCGGCCGTGCCACTCCTCATCCGCGAGGCGGGCCGCCGGATGACCTCCCTCGGCCAGGGCGGCCTGCCGGTCGACGTCGCGGAGACCACCGCCTGGCTCGCCCACCCGGCCTCCGGCGCGGTCAACGGCCAGGTCGTCCGGGTCTGCGGCCAGAGTCTGCTGGGGGCGTAGTGACCACCACCGCGCGCACCGGCACGCTGACCAGCGCCCCCGCGCTGCCGCCGCTGCTGGCCCGGGGCGCCCTGCTCTCCCCCTTCAAACGCCCCCGCCCGGACGCGGAGTTCCCGCGCACCCGCCTGGTCCTGCCGGCCGTGCGCGCCGACCTGGCCCGGCTGGCGGCCTACGAACGGGTCTGCGGCTTCCCCTCCGGGGCGCCGGCGCTCCCGGTCACCTACCCGCACCTCATGGGGTTCCCGCTGGCCATGCGGCTGATGAGCGCGCGGGACTTCCCGCTCCCGCTGCTCGGCCTGGTCCACACGTCCCTCACCGTCACCCGCCGGGCCGCACTGCCCGCCGACGCGGCCCACGAGGTCGCCGTGCACGTCGCCGGACTGACCCCGCACCGGCGGGGCACCGAGGCGACGGTGGTGACGGAGGTACGGGCCGGCGGGAACGTCGTATGGGAGTCGTCCAGTACGTACTTGGCCCGCCACCGGACGACCGACCAGCCCGCCGCCGCCCCCCGGGCCGGCCAACCCGCCACCGCCCCCCGCGCCGAGCCGCCGGAACCGCTCCCCGTGCGCGCCGAGTGGCGCCCGGCCGGGGACACCGGCCGGCGGTACGCCGCCGCGTCCGGGGACCGCAACCCGATCCACCTCCACCCGCTCACCGCCCGCCTGTTCGGCTTCCCCCGGGCCATCGCGCACGGCATGTGGACGGTGGCCAGGTGCCTCGCGGAACACGGCACCCCGGAGGCGGTCACGGTACGGGCGTCATTCCGGGCACCGGTGCTGCTGCCGGGGACGGTGGCGTACGGGGCACGGGGCGAGCGGTTCGAGTTGCGGGGTCCGGACGGGCGGCTGCATCTGTCGGGCAGCGTCACCCCGGCCACCGCCTGACGAACCGGCTCCGCCTGCCGGGCGGCGGCTACCCCGCCTGAGCGACCGGCCGCCGCTCCTCGTCGAGGTCCTCCGGCGCGGTCCACGGCCGGTCCGCCATCAGGTTGCCCAGCCCCGCCCAGGCGAAGTTCATCAGGGTCGCCGCCGCCTGCTTGGCGGTGACGCCCTCGGTGGCGTTCGCCCAGTCGGCGAGCGACTCGGCGGCGCCGACCAGCGCCTCGGCCAGCCCGGCGACCTCGTGTCCGGGCAGATCCGGGTCGCGGTGCGCCTCACGGGCCGCCGCCGCGATCAGCTCGGTGACGAACGCGACGATCTCCTCGCGCATCGCGGCCACCTCGGCGGCGAACGGGGCGCCGTGCGTGCGGGCCTGGAGATGCAGCACCGCCCAGCCGTCCGGATGCCGGGCGGTGTGCTCGAAGAACGCCCGCAGCCCGGACCAGAGCTGGCCGTCGGCGGGCAGCCCGGACCGCACCCCGGCCCGCACCGCCGCGGTCAGCGCCCGCGCCTCGCGCCGGATGCAGGCGGTGAACAGATCTTCCTTGGAGTTGAGGTACAGGTACACCAGCGGCTTGGAAACGCCCGCGAGTTCGGCGATCTCGTCCATCGACGCGGCCCGGTAACCGCGCCGCCCGAAGGTGCGCACGGCGGCGTCCAGCATCTGCCGCTCCCGAACCGCCCGCGGCATCCGCTTGGCCCTGCCGACACCCGCACCCGCACCCACGCCTGCACCCACACCCATGCACATCAGCGTACGGCCCGCCCGGACTGATCCGGACGGACCGTACGCGCCCGCGCCTACGCGGCCGCCGCCGTCACCGGCTCGCGGTCGCGCACCGGCTCCGGCTCGTCGATCGGCGAGCTGTGCGCCGTGTCGTACGCCGTACGGTCGAGCAGCCCCTCCCGGGCCGAGACGATGACCGGGATCAGAGCCTGTCCGGCCACGTTGGTGGCCGTTCGCATCATGTCCAGGATCGGGTCGATGGCGAGGAGCAGGCCGACGCCCTCCATGGGCAGGCCCAGTGTGGAGAGGGTGAGGGTCAGCATGACCGTCGCGCCGGTCAGGCCGGCCGTGGCGGCCGAGCCGACCACCGAGACGAACGCGATCAGCAGGTAGTCGCCGACGTTCAGCTGGATGTCGAAGATCTGCGCGACGAAGATCGCGGCGATCGCCGGGTAGACGGCCGCGCACCCGTCCATCTTCGTCGTCGCGCCGAACGGCACCGCGAAGGACGCGTACTCCTTCGGCACGCCGAGCCGCTCGGTGACCTTCTGGGTCAGCGGCATGGTGCCGACCGAGGAGCGGGAGACGAAGGCGAGCTGGATCGCGGGCCAGGCGCCCTTGAAGAACTGGAGCGGGCTGGCCTTGGCGACGGTCGCCAGCAGCGTCGGGTAGACCACGAAGAGGACCAGCGCGCAACCGACGTAGATGTCGGCGGTGAAGGTCGCGTACTTGCCGATCAGGTCCCAGCCGTAGGTGGCGATGGCGTTGCCGATCAGGCCGACGGTGCCCAGCGGGGCGAGCCGGATGACCCACCACAGGGCCTTCTGGAGGAGCTCGAGGACGGACTCGCTCAGGGTGAGGATCGGCTTGGCCTTGTCGCCGAGCTGGAGGGCGGCGATGCCGGCCACGGCGGCCATGAAGACGATCTGGAGCACGTTCAGCTCGGTGAACGGCGTGATGACGTCGGTGGGCACGATGCCGGTGAGGAAGTCCAGCCAGGAGCCGGTGTGGTCGGGGGCCGCGCCGTCCTTCGGCGTGAGACCGGTGCCGGCGCCGGGGTTGGTGACCAGGCCGATGACGAGGCCGATGGCCACCGCGATCAGCGACGTGATCATGAACCAGAGGAGGGTGCGGGACGCCAGCCGGGCCGCGTTGTTGACCTTCCTCAGGTTGGTGATCGAGACCAGGATCGCGAAGAAGACCAGCGGGGCGACGGCCAGCTTCAGCAGGCCGATGAAGATGCTGCCGACCTTCTCCAGGGTCGTGACCAGCCAGGACACGTCCTGGCTGCGGGCGAGCCAGCCGAGCAGCACGCCCAGGACGAGACCGGCGATTATCTGCGCCCAGAAGGGCACCTTGAAGGACTGCGTGCGTGAGGACACGGACATGCTCCGTTGAAGGGGGACGGGACGCGCTGAACCGACGTCACGGAAGGGGAATAGCGGAAGGGGACGTCAGGGGCGACAGTGGGAGGACGCGCACCGGCAGAGGTCCACATGCAGGCGCGCCACGAGCGGAACGCTCGCGGGGAGATGGGGCGCGACTGCTGACTTCATGCACACGACTTTAACACCAATACTTTGGGACGCCCATAGCCTCTCTTTGGGAGGTCATCGGCGACCTTTTCCCCCACAACGCAAAGCGCCCCGGCGATCACCGGGGCGCTGGACGCGGTACGCGATACGCGGGAGGGGTCAGGAGGTCTGTCCCTGCGCGCGGGTGGCGTCGTCGGGGGTGTCCTCCTGGCTGCGGTTGGCCTCCAGGTTGGCCTTCATGCGGTCCACCTTGTTCACCACCTGCACGGAGGCCCGGTCCCGCTCGCCGCGCAGCACCACGAAACTGATCGGGGCGGAGATCAGCAGCGAGAGCAGCACGATCCACATGCCGTTGGAGTCACCGAGGCCGCTCGGGAAGACCCCGGCGTAGACGAGGCCCCAGACGACCACGAGGCAGCCCACGAAGATCCCGAGGCGCATCAGCGTGTAGCGGAGCATCTCAATCCACACTTCCGTTTCCGGCACAAAGAGGCATCGTCCAGTGAAGCACGCCGGGGCGCCCGCGCGGCAACGGGGGTACGGGCATCAGTCCAGCGACAGCAGCATGACGACGTCGTCGCGGTCGTCGCCGGGGGCCACCCGGATGGCGCCGGGGACCCGGCCGACCTCCTTGTAGCCGCAGGAGGCGTAGAACCGCTCCAGGCCGAGGCCGCCCCGGCAGGTGAGCCGTATCGCCTCGATGCCGTCGAGGCCGCGGGCGGCGTCCGCGGCGGCGGCCAGCAGATCGCGGCCGTACCCCTGTCCTTGATACCGGGGGTGCACCATCACCGTGTAGAGCCACAGCCAGTGGGTCATCAGCCGGTGGGTGTTGCGGGAGAGGAACGCGGTGGCGGCGACCCGCCCCTCCGCGTCGCGGCCGACCAGCAGCCGGGTCCGCCCCTCCGCCATGGCCACCAGGTGCTTGACCAGCTCGGGCCGGATCGTCTCCCGCGTCACCGGCGGCACGAACCCGACGGAGCCGCCCGCGTTGGACACGTCCGTCCACAGGTCGAGGACACCGTCGCGCAGGTCGGGGGTGACGGCCGGGTCGAGAGTGAAAGTAAGAGGCACGGATGAATAGTAACTATTACTTCAGCGTTCGTGCCGCCACCGTCAGGTCCGAGACCAGCCCCTGGTACGCGCCCTCCCGGTCATCCGCGCGCAGCACCGCCGAGGGGTGCACGGTCGGCAGCAGCCGCTCCGGCCGGCCGTGGATCTCCTCCTCCAGCACCGTGCCGCGCACCCGTGTGACCCGGAACGAGGAGCCGAGCAGCGCCTTGCCGGCGGTGGCGCCGAGCACGACGATCAGCTCGGGTTCGACCAGCGCCAGCTCGGCGGCGAGCCAGGGGCCGCAGGCGGCCGCCTCCCGCAGGGTGGGCGCCTTGTGGATACGGCGCTTGCGGGGCTCGGCCCGGGTGAACTTGAAGTGCTTGACGGCGTTGGTGACGTACGCGTCCGCGGGGTCGAGGCCGGCTTCGTCCAGCGCCCGGTCGAGCAGCTGGCCGGCGGGCCCGACGAAGGGCTTGCCCTGCCGGTCCTCCTGGTCGCCGGGCTGCTCCCCGACGAGCAGCACGCGGGCGTGCGGGTTTCCCCGGCCGAAGACCGTCTGGGTGGCGTCCTGGTGCAGGGGGCAGCCGCGGCAGCCGGCGGCGGCCTCGCGCAGCGCGGTCAGGCCGCCGTGGTCCGGCACGAAGGGGTCGGCGGTGTATTCGTCCTCGGGTGCTGACATGCGGGCCGGGTACCCGCCGTCGCGCCCCTGGAGGCACGTCCACCGCACGCCCCTGAGAGGGGCGCGGGGAACTGCGCGACCAGCCACGACGCACCCGCATCCGCATCCGCATCCGCATCCGCATCCGCATCCGGCGACGAAAGCTCACACCCGCATCGGCTGCGGCGCATCCCGGCGCCCCGCGTCAGGCCCCTCGAACTCCCGGATGATCTCGTACCGGGTGTTCCGCTCCACCGGCCGGAACCCGGCGTCGCGGATCAGGTCGAGCAGATCCTCCCGGGTCAGCTTGTTCGGCGTGCCGAAGTCGTCCGCGTCGTGCGTGATCTTGTACTCGACCACCGACCCGTCCATGTCGTCCGCCCCGTGCTGGAGCGCGAGCTGCGCGGTCTGCACCCCGTGCATGACCCAGAACACCTTCACGTGCGGCACGTTGTCGAACAGCAGCCGCGACACCGCGAAGGTCTTCAGCGCCTCCGCGCCCGTAGCCATCTGGGTCCGCGCCTGGAGCCGGTTTCTGACCTTGCCGTCCTTCAGGTCGACGAAGTCGTGCTGGTAGCGCAGCGGGATGAAGACCTGGAAGCCGCCGGTCTCGTCCTGGAGTTCGCGCAGCCGCAGGACGTGGTCGACCCGGTGCCGGGGCTCCTCGATGTGGCCGTAGAGCATGGTGCACGGGGTCTTCAGCCCCTTCTCGTGCGCCAGCCGGTGGATGCGCGACCAGTCCTCCCAGTGGGTGCGGTGGTCGACGATGTGCTGCCGCACCTCCCAGTCGAAGATCTCCGCGCCGCCGCCGGTGAGGGATTCAAGACCCGCGTCGATCAGCTCGTCGAGGATGTCGCTCGCGCTCATCCCGGAGATGGTCTCGAAGTGGTGGATCTCGGTGGCGGTGAACGCCTTCAGCGAGACATTCGGCAGCGCCGCCTTCAGCTCCCGCAGCGAGCGCGGGTAGTAGCGCCACGGCAGGTTCGGGTGCAGCCCGTTGACGATGTGCAGCTCGGTGAGGTTCTCGCCCTCCATCTCCTTGGCGAGCTTCACCGCCTCCTCGATGCGCATCGTGTACGCGTCCTTCTCGCCCGGCTTGCGCTGGAAGGAGCAGTAGGCGCAGGACGCCGTGCACACGTTGGTCATGTTGAGGTGCCGGTTGACGTTGAAGTGGACGACGTCGCCGTTCTTCCGGGTCCGCACCTCGTGCGCGAGGCCGCCGAGCCAGGCGAGGTCGTCCGACTCGTACAGCGCGATGCCGTCCTCGCGGGTCAGCCGCTCACCGGAACGGACCTTCTCCTCCAGCTCGCGCTTGAGCCCGACGTCCATACCCACACCCACACCTTTCTCCGACAACTCGACCAACGGTACGCCTGCCGTACGACTGCACCCGTACGACTACACCTCGTCCGGCAGCTCACCCACCCGGTTCTCCCACTTGGTGGAGAGCACGACGGTGGTACGGGTGCGGGAGACGCCCTTGGTGCCGGACAGCCGGCGGATGATCCGCTCGAGGCCGTCCACGTCGGTGGCGCGCACCTTGAGCATGTAGGAGTCGTCGCCGGCGATGAACCAGCAGTCCTCGATCTCCCGCAGTTCCTTCAGCCGCTGGGCGACGTCCTCGTGGTCGGCCGCGTCGGAGAGCGAGATGCCGATCAGGGCGACGGCGCCGAGGCCCAGTGAGGCGGCGTCCACCGTGGCCCGGTAGCCGGTGATGACGCCGGCCGCCTCCAGGCGGTTGATGCGGTCGGTGACGCTGGGTCCCGACAGGCCGACGAGGCGCCCCAGCTCGGCGTAGGAGGCCCGGCCGTTCTCCCGCAGGGCCTGGATGAGCTGCCTGTCCACCGCGTCCATGGATCGAAGCCTTCCGATATGTGATTCGTGCGGAGTTCTCAAGTACAGGGGTTCAAGAGGTGGTGGTACGGGACGCGCTGCCCAGCTCGCCCGCCCAGCGGCGGTACAGCCCGTGCGGTACGCCCGCCGCGTCGAGAACCCGGCCGGCCACGAAGTCCACCAGGTCCTGGATGTGGGTGGCGCCCGCGTAGAAGGCCGGCGAGGCGGGGACGACGGCGGCGCCCGCGTCGTCCAGGGCGACCAGATGCCGCAGGGTCGTCCCGTTCAGCGGCGTCTCGCGGACGGACACGACCAGTCGGCGCCCCTCCTTCAGGGTGACGCTCGCCGCCCGCTGCAACAGGTCCTTGGACAGCCCGAGCGCGACCCCGGCGACGCACGCCGTGGAGGCGGGCACGATGAGCATCCCCTTGGCGGGGTACGAGCCGGAGGACGGCCCGGCGGCCAGGTCGCCCGCGTTCCAGTACCGCACCGCGTCGAGGTCGACGGCGAAGGTGTCCGGCTTGCCGTCGGCGCCGCGGGCGAGCCATTCCCGCAGGTCGTCCCGCCAGTGGGCGTCCCGGAAGGAGATGCCGGTCTCGTCGAGCAGGGTGAGCCGCGAGGCCCGGCTGACCACCAGGTCGACGCTCTCGCCGGCGGCGAGCAGGGCCCGCAGGACCGAGGCGGCATACGGAGTGCCGGAGGCACCTGACACCCCTACGATCCAAGGCGTACGCGCCGTCTCTCCTGGCTTGACTGGGTTCACGGGACCGAGCCTATAGGCAGCCGCCGGGTGGGAACCGGGCGAGGGGGCGGGGCGTTCACAGGAAGGGACGGGCGAGTGGCGGGGGGCTGACATGGCGGGTACGGCACCGGGGGTGCGCGGGCGGCCGCAGTGGTCGCGCGGCGACCGGGCGAAGGCCGCCGCCCAGCTGATGGCGGGCTGGATCGCGCTGCTGTGGCTGCTGGAAGCGGCCGACGCGGTCAGCGGTCACGCGCTGGACCGCTTCGGCATCGTGCCGCGCACCGCGGCGGAGCTGGTGGACGTGGTCCCGGCCGCGTTCATCCACTTCGGCTTCGCCCATGTGGCCGCCAACACCGTGCCGCTGCTGGTCCTCGGCTTCCTCGCCGCGCTCGGCGGGATCCGCCGGTTCCTCGCGCTCTGCGCGCTGATCGTCGTGGCGGACGGGCTGGGCGTCTGGCTGATATCCCCCTCGGGCACCAACACCGCCGGTGCCTCCGGCCTGATCTTCGGCCTCTTCGGCTACCTGCTGGTCAGCGGCTTCACCGAGCGCCGCCCCCTGGGCATCCTGGCCGGCCTCCTGGTGGCCGCCGTCTGGGGCGGCTCCCTCCTCGCCGGCCTGGCCCCGACCCAGTCGGGCGTCAGCTGGCAGGGACACCTGATCGGGCTGGCGGCGGGGGTGGGGGCGGCGTTCGTGTTCCGACGCCGGCCCGCTCAGCCCCGCGCGCTCATACGGTGAGCCCTCAGACGGTCAGCCCCCGCACCAGCAGATCCAGCAGCGCGCACACGAACAGGGCGATCCCGATGAACCCGTTGACGCTGAAGAACGCCCGGTTCAGGCGGGACAGGTCGGTGGGGCGCACGATGGTGTGCTCGTAGCCGAACGCGCCCGCGACGATCAGCAGGCCCAGCCAGAAGAAGGCACCGGCGTCGGTGGCCAGCGCGTACCAGACGAACAGGGCCGTGGTCACGGTGTGGCAGCCGCGCGCGCCCCAGATCGCGGCTGGGATGCCGAACCGGGCCGGGACCGAGCGGACGCCGACCTTCCGGTCGGTCTCGACGTCCTGGCAGGCGTAGATCAGGTCGAAGCCGCCGATCCAGATGCCGACCGCGAGGCCGAGGATCACCGCGTCCCAGGACCACTCACCGGTGATCGCCAGCCAGCCGCCGATCGGCCCCATCGCCTGCGCGAGACCGAGGATGGCCTGCGGGAAGTTCGTGAACCGCTTGCCGTACGGGTACACCACCATCGGGATCACCGCGATGGGCGCGAGGGCGAGGCAGAGCGGGTTGAGCAGCGCCGCCGAGCCCAGGAAGACCACCACGGCGACGATCGCACCGGTCCAGGCGTGCTTGACCGACATCGCGCCGGTGACCAGTTCGCGGTGGGCGGTGCGCGGGTTCCGGGCGTCGATCTCGCGGTCGATGATCCGGTTGACGGCCATCGCGAAGGTGCGCAGACCCACCATGCAGATGGTCACCAGGAGCAGCCGGCCCCAGTGGATGTTCCCGTCCATGAGGAACATCGCGGTCAGCGCGGCGATGTAGGCGAAGGGCAGCGCGAACACCGAGTGCTCGATCATCACCAGGCGCAGGAACGCCTTGGTGCGCCCCGGCTGCTGCGGCAGCGCGGCGGAAGCCGACGTCACAGTCCGTACTCCTTCCAGCGGCGGTCGACCTTCGCCGCCGTATCCGGGTCGGACAGCACCATGTCCGGCCAGCCCCCGTCGCGGGTGTACCCCTCCTCGGGCCACTTCCTCGTGGCGTCGATGCCCGCCTTGCCGCCCCAGAACTGCTGGTAGGAGGCGTGATCAAGATGATCCACCGGACCCTCCGCGACCGTCAGGTCCCGGGCGTAGTCCGTGTTGCCGAGGGCCCGCCAGGCGACCTCGTGCAGATCGTGGACGTCGCAGTCGGAGTCCACGATCACGATCAGCTTGGTCAGGGACATCATGTGCGCGCCCCAGATGGCGTGCATCACCTTCTGGGCGTGTTTGGGGTACTTCTTGTCGATCGACACGATCGCACAGTTGTGGAAGCCGCCCGCCTCCGGGAGGTGGTAGTCCACGATGTCCGGCACGATGATCTTCAGCAGCGGCAGGAAGAAGCGCTCGGTGGCCCGCCCCAGCGGCCCGTCCTCGGTCGGCGGGCGGCCCACCACGATCGACTGGAGCAGCGGCCGCTTCCGCGTCGTCACGCAGTCGATGGTCAGCGCGGGGAACGGTTCCTGCGGGGTGTAGAACCCGGTGTGGTCGCCGAACGGCCCTTCGGGCAGCGTCTCGCCGGGCTCCAGCCAGCCCTCGATGACGACCTCCGCCTGCGCGGGCACCTGGAGCGGCACCGTCTTGCAGTCGACCATCTCGATCCGCCTGCCCTGGAGGAACCCGGCGAACAGGTACTCGTCGATGTCCCCGGGCAGCGGGGCGGTGGAGGCGTACGTCACGGCCGGCGGACACCCGAAGGCGATCGCGACCGGCAGCCGCTCACCGCGCCGGGCCGCGACCGCGTAATGATTCCGGCTGTCCTTGTGGATCTGCCAGTGCATGCCGATGGTGCGCTTGTCGTGGCGCTGGAGGCGGTAGAGGCCGAGGTTGCGGATGCCGGTCTCGGGGTCCTTCGTGTGGGTGAGCCCCAGGTTGAAGAAGGAGCCGCCGTCCTTCGGCCAGGTGAAGAGCGCGGGCAGCCGGTCGAGATCGACGTCGTCCCCGGTGAGCACCACCTCCTGCACCGGCGCCTCTTTGACCTTCTTCGGCGGTACGTGGGTCATCGCGCCGAGCTTGCCGAACGCCTCGCGCACCCCGACGAACCCGTGCGGCAGCTCGGGCCGCAGCAGCCCGCCGATCTTGTCCGAGATGTCCTCGTACGACTTGAGGCCCAGCGCCTTCAGCAGCCGGCGGTCGGTACCGAAGACGTTCATCGCCAGCGGCAGGTCGGAGCCCTTGACGTTCTCGAACAGCAGGGCGGGACCGCCGGCCTTGTTCACCCGGTCGACGATCTCCCCGACCTCCAGGTGGGGGTCGACCTCGGCCTTGACACGCTTGAGGTCGCCCTCGCGTTCCAGTGCCCTGAGCAGGGAGCGAAGATCGTCGTAAGCCATGCCGTCCAGTATCCCCGAGCCGATACGCTGACCCCGTACCGCCCACCGCTTTCGCTGGAGAGGCCCCATGCTGCGGGTGCTGATGTTCCTCGTGCCACTGGCGTTGAGCGTCTACGCGTTCATCGACTGCATCAGCACGAAGGACGAGGACGTCCGGCACATGCCGAAGCCCCTGTGGGCGATCCTCGTCCTCCTCTTCCCGCTGGCCGGCTCGATCTCGTGGATCATCGCGGGGAAGAAGCGGCAGCCGGCGACCGGACCGGGCCGCTTCCAGGCCGGCGGCGGCCGGGGCCAGTGGGTCGCCCCGGACGACAATCCGGAGTTCCTGAAGTCCCTCGACGAGGACAAGCCCCGCAAGGAAGAGAAGGAAGAGAAGGACGAGGACCCGAAGAGCGACTAGGCGGCCGTGCGGGCGCCCTGGTGTCACCCAGCGGGGGCCGCGAGGCTGTCGGTGAACAGGTCCAGGAGCCTTCTCGCGCACGCCCCGGGGTCGTCCGGCCCGGTGGTACCGAGGAGGCGCAGACCGCGACGGTCACGTCCACGGCGTCGAGTCCGTCCCCCATACTGCGGTCCACGGCAGACGCTTCCTCGTCGAACGGGTCCGCGAACGGGTCCGCGCGGGCGAACCGTCGCCCACCGGTCAGACTTGGCCGTATCCGCCGTCGACCTGGTAGTCGGCTCCATTGACGTGCGAGGCCGCGTCCGAGGCGACGAACGCGATCACGGCGGCGACCTCCTCCGGGGTGCCGGCCCGTGTCATGGGGGTTCCGGCGCCCATCTTCGCGAAGAACGCGCTCCGTTCCTCCTCGGTCGGAGCCAGTTGCGTGATGGCCGGCGTGTCCGTGGGCCCCGGGCTGACGACGTTCACCAAGATCATCCCGCCCGCGGCCAGCAGCCATCGGGCGGTCCTTAGAGTGAGCGGATGGTCGAACCCAATGTGCGGGATATGCGCGCGGGGCTGCCTGCGCACGCGATCGAGGTCGGAACTGAGCCTCTGACCCGGCCGACGCGGAACTCGGTGGGCGGCTGGCCGTTCCTCGACGAGGACCAGGAGTGGCCGGAGTGTTTCTGCGGCGAGCGGATGGCGCTGTTCTTCCAGCTCGACATCCCCTTGGACCTGGAACCTTTCGGCGGAGATCACCTGTTGGTCTTTCACTGCCGCGCGCACAACGACGCATCCGACCCGCATTTGACTGGCGGCCGACTCGTGCCCCGGTACTGGGACGCTCCACAGCCGCCCTATCCGGGTCCGTTCTGGAGCCTGCTGCTCCAGCGCCACGCAACACTTCCGGCGGCGGATTCCGAACCATCCCTGTGCGCCCTACCACTGACCCTGCGCCCCTTCGTGGACAACCTCAACGCGCGAGGGCTGGGAGCCCAGACATTCAAAGTGGGCGGTACGCCGTCCTGGGCGCAAGCCCCCGAGTTCTACCGGTGCGCGTGCGGCGCCGATCTGGTGCACCTGTGCCAAGTGCCGGAGGGTATGGAATTCGCCGTCTACCCGGGCCAACCAGAGCAGCCCCACAGCATCAGTGTTGATGCCTACGGGCTCTTCCTCGGCAACGAGGTCTATCTGCTGGCTTGCCCGGCCCACTGCGACCCGGCTGCAGTCTGGCCGGTGAACCAGAACTGAACCTCGACATCGCCGACCTACCCGGCGGACGAGCATGCCGGCCAGCACCCGTAGATCATTTACGGGACGTCCCTCAGCGCGGAAGCGTCCTGACCTGCTCCGGGCCGAGTGCCCGGTCGAAGACCTGTACCTCCCGGATGAGCCCGGGGAAGAAGTCGACGGGCTGATTGCCGTAGGAGGCTCTGCCGATGGCCAGGGGGCCGTTCGCGGCGATCGGGTTGGTGTCCTCGACGACCGCCTCCTGGACGCCGTTGACATACAGCCGCAGCCTGCGGTCCGGCCCCTCGCAGACCCCCGTCAGATGGGTCCACACACCCACCGCGGGCACCGTGCTGCTGACGGCCCGCACATCGGGGCGGGCGAAGGCCCAGCGCTTCTCGGCACTGGAGTACTGGAGGTAGAAGCCGCTGGCCTCGTCGGCGTCCTGACTGACGGCGGTCGCGAAGGTACCCGGCACGGCGGTGAGCCGGACCCACGCGGCGACGGTGAAGCCATGGCCCGCTCCGGTCTGCAACGCCGGCCCCGAGGTGATGATCTGACTGCTGGTCCCGTCGAACAGGGCCCCGCCGTCAGTACTGGTCCCCCAGGTGACGCCGGTCGCGGTGCCGTTGTTGCCGCCGGCGGTGTCCCGTACGACCGTTCCGGACGTCTCGTCGAGGGGCCAGTGTCCGAACGGCTTCGATGCCTTCGACGCGGAGGCGGACGGACTGGGCGAGGGAGAGGCGGCGGCGCCCTCCGTACTCCCGGTGGCCGACGACCGATTGAGCCAGAACCCGGTGCCGACGGCCGCCACGGCCAGCACCCCGGCGCCGGAGAAGAGGAACGCCCGGCGGCCATGCGCGGGAACGACCGGTACCGGTGGTGGCGGGGCGGCCGGTGGCGGGGCGAGCAGGGTCGGTTGGTGCTGCCCCGCCGGGTACGGCTGCGGCTGCGGATACGAGAGGACGGTCGCCCCCGCTCCCCCCTGCGGGCCGATCCGCGTCAGGATCTCGCGCGGGGTCGGCCGGCGGGCCGGGTCCTTGGCCAGACAGTCGGCGAGGAGGGCGCGCAGCGCCGGGTCGGCGATGGCACCGACGTCGGGGGCGTTGTGCACGACGCGGTAGAGGAGGGCGGGGGTCGGTCCGCCGCCGAACGGGTTCTGCCCGGTCGCCGCGAAGGCCAGCACCGCGCCGAGACAGAAGACGTCACTGGCCGGGGTCACCTCGGCCCCGTTGACCTGCTCGGGAGACATGAACCCCGGCGAGCCCGCCATCTGCCCCGGCTCGGTCAGTGAGTCGCCCTCGACGCTGCGCACGATCCCGAAGTCGATCACCCTGGGGCCGTCCTCGGCGAGCAGCACGTTGGACGGCTTGAGGTCGCGGTGCACGAGGTGGGCGGCGTGGATCGACCGCAGTGCCTCGGCGAGACCGGCGGCGAGCGCGGTCGCCGCCCTGCTGTCGAACGGCCCCCGCTCGGCCACCGCCTGCTCCAGCGACGGCCCGGCGATGTAGCTGGTCACCAGATACGGCAGCGGCGCGTCCGGATCGGCGTCGATGACGGGGGCGGTGAAGGCGCCGCTGACCATCCGGGCGGCCTGCACCTCGCGCCGGAACCGGTCCCGGAACTCCGGCCGCCGCACCAGCCCCTCGTGCACCACCTTGACCGCGACGAGGCGTCCGCCGGGCGACCGGCCGAGGTAGACCCGCCCCATGCCGCCCGCGCCCAGCCGTCCCACCAACTGGTACTCCCCGACAGAGCGCGGATCGTCCGGCTCCAGCGCTGACACACATGCCTCCTGGCGTACGACCGGCCTCTATGCGGGAGGCCCAGCATAGAGGCCAGTCGAACACCCGCCCGACCTACTCCTCCTCGAAGATCGTCTCGGCGGTGGGGGCAGTCACGGCCCGGGTGAGCCAGCGGCGGAGGATCTCGGGGTCGGCGCATCCGGTCACTCGGCCTCGGACGTCGTCCGAGACGTCGAGCCCACGCTGCTCCAGGACGAGCAGGACGTCAGCGGCACCTTGTTGGGCACGGCCTTCGTCCCGGATCTCTTCCGAGATGTAGGACTTGTAGAAGGAGAGGTCCACGGCCACCAGGTTCCTCCAAAGTTGCTTGGCCGGGCGGTTGCCCAGGCCCTGTGCGGTGAATTCGACGATCGGTTCCAGGATGTCTTCGGGCACGTCCCGCAACGCTGTGGACAGCGTCTTCAGTATCGCATTGACGGCCGTGTCGGCAGCGTGCGTAATAGCCGCCAGGCTGGCCAGGAACAGGTCGGCGCGGGCCTCTTCCGGGTCAGTGATCACGGGCATGTTGTGCGGACCGGCGACCACGGGCTGCAACGTGAGAGTGGGCAGTTGCAGCGGCCCGCTGCTCACAGCCCGCTGAGCCCACTTCGCCGTGGCGTGGTCCTGGCACACCACGAGCAGAGCCGTCGGCACCCGGTACTTCGTCCACAGGTACGACACGTAGTACGCCCAGCTCGCGGGCTTGTCCGGGTCCTTCTTGCCCTGGGCCTCGACGGCCAGGAGGAAGGGGCCCTGGTCGGCCGTCTCGAAGCGCAGGAGCGTGTCCACGCGGCGTTCGACGGGACCGGTCTCGGTGAGGTCGGTCGGCAGGACGGTCGCGCTGACGGGCGTGGGAATCTCCACGCCGAGATAGCGCGAGACCCGGCTGAACAGCCCCGGGTCATGCTGGAAGATGCGGTGCATCGCCTCGTGAGGCGGGCTGACCATGAGGTTCCTTGTCTTGGATCAGTGGTGCTGGGTGGACCGGCAGTCGCGGCAGCGGGTGCCGGGTTCTGCGGCGCGGATGCCGCGGTCGCAGCCGTCGCAGTTGCTCAGGGGGTGAATCACCGGCGGTGGTGCGGCCGGGGCGCGGAACGGGGGCGGAGGTGGCAGCAGCGCCGTCAGGCGGTGGGCCAGCAGGGCGGCCGGGCGGCGTACGCCCTCGGGTGGCAGCCCGTCGGCCAGGGCGTGGCGTACGGCGGCGGGCGTGACGTCCCGTTCCAGCCAGGCGGCGACGCCCGGGGCCAAGTGGGCCGTGTCGCAGGCGGAGAGGAGGAGACGGGAGTCGTGGTGGCGCAGTCCCGCGATGAGATCGGTGGCCTGCTGGAGCAGTGCCGGGGCCTCGCAACTCGGCTGCGGTACGGCGGGCAGAGCGCGCTTCTTCGGTTTCCGGGGCGTGTGTCGTCGTTCCGGGGCCGGGCGGCGGTGCCGGCGCGCGGCTGCCGCTGCGGGGTTGTTGCAGGAGACGGTCCGGGTGACGATGCGGCCCCTCGGGGTGCGTTCGCGCTCCCGGCGCAGGTAGCCGTGGGTCTCCAGTTCGCGCAGGGCGGCGGAGATACGGGTCGCGCCCTCCTTGAAACGGGCGGTGAGGGTCTTGATGTCGACGTGCCGTCCGGCGGGCAACGACTGGATGTGCAGGCCCAGTCCGATGGCCAGCAGTGACAACTCCGGGTGCTGGGCGAGGTGGTTGCCGACCACCGTGAAGTTCGCGGTGTGGCGGACATTGTCGTGAATTACTCCCCCGGGGCGCGGGAGCACGGTAAGGTCGGTGGTACCCATCGGGAAGCTCCTACTTCCTCGGTGGTCAGGCCCTCGCAGTGGGATCGTTAGTCCCGGCGGGGGCCGACGCATGTCTGCGGTCTCGTTGCCCTGAGCGTGCGGGAGTTGGGCATCGAAAAGCCAGCCAGACCGCCGACATTCACCCACCCGAGTGATGCCGCGCCGTGGGCGGGAAGGGTGGGGCTTGGTGGGTTCTTTATTCCCCGAGAGTCCTTTATGGGTAGTCGCCCGCGACACCGCAACGCGGAAATCCGCGTCCCGGTGCGTCAGCGCAGGCCAGCGATAAATTTCACCCAGGCGGAACGGTTCAGCAGGAGGACGGGGCCGTCCGGGTTCTTGCTGTCACGGACGGGAACGGTGTCCATGAATCCGGGGGCCGCCTCGACGCAGTTGCCGCCGTTCTCTCCGCTGTAGCTGCTCTTGATCCAAGCCGTCGCGCTGACTTCGTGGCTGCCCATGGTGCCCGTATCCCTCCAACGCGTCGCCGATGAAAGCGGAAGACTCACTGGCCGACATGACATCTGCTCTGAGCACATCATAGGTATGGGCGTGCTGCGCATAGACGGCTGGATCGCAGGAGAAGTGGCCCCGGTCCAACGACTCCGAGTACACCCATCGCTCGCCCCCAGGGAGTTCGATGAGCGACATGGACACATTGGGCCGCAGCAACCGCGCGTAACGCGCGGGGGCGACCTGGACACGGATGTTGGCGCGGTGTCCGGCCTCCAGCAGAGCCGCGCACTGGTCTCGCATGACCTCCGCGTCGCCCACCACGTTCCGCAGGCAGCTCTCGTCCAGGACCGCGAAGTACGAGGGGCCGCCCTCGGACAGGAAGCGCTGCTGTCGACTGAGCCGGGCCCGGACGCGTTCCCGCAGTTCCTCGCCGTCCGCGACGCGGGCGAACAGCGCCGTCGCGTAGCGCTCCGTCTGCAACAACCCCGGAATGAGCCGCTCTTGATACTCCCGAAGGGAAACCGCCACCGCATCCATCTCAGCCCGGCGCCGGAACCAATCCGGATGCTCCACCTGCGGATACCAGTCGATCCGCCCCCACAGCTTCAGCAGCACCCCGCCCGTGCCCAGCAACGCGTCGCACGTGCGCGCGAACGTGTCCTGAGGTACCCGCGTACCCGACTCCACCCGCGCGACATGCGACCGGTCGCAGGGGATGCGCCTCGCCAGCTCGGTTTGCGTCAGGCCCGCCGCCTCCCGGAAATGCCGGAGCACCTCGCCGAACACCGCCGCCGTACTGGCTCCCGAGGCCGCACCCTCCGCGTTGCGCCGACTCACCCCAGCCCCTCCCCCGCCGTGCCAGTGCCCGAGTGTCACGCGGCAAGCATTGCTCCCCATGATTCCCCTGCGCAACGCTTATTACACACAGAGTGACGAGAGGGAATGGCATGGAACTGGGAGCGCTGCTCTACGATCCGCGTCGGCGCATGGTCGGGGAGTACCGGGACCGCCTGGGCGCTTATCTGATGCTCCGCCCGGTCGGCGGGGGCCGCGAGTGGGAGGCCGATCCGGCGGCGGTGCGGCCGGCCACTTCGGAGGAGCGGCTGAGTGCCGGGGTCCGGGCCGCCAACGACCGTTCGGCCATCGGCATGGTGACCGACGTCCCCGTACCCGTTCTCGACCGGCATCGAAGGCGGGAACACGGCACAGTTGACGGCATGAGCATGGATCAGGAAACGGCACGCGGGTGGCTGACCACCGCCGTCGAAGAGGCCCGCGCGGGGCTCGCGGAGGGCGGGATTCCGATCGGGGCCGCGCTCTACGGGGCGGACGGCACGCTGCTCGGGCGCGGCCGCAACCGGCGGGTCCAGGACGCCGACCCGGCCACGCACGCGGAGACGGCGGCGTTCCGGGCGGCGGGGCGGCAGCGAACGTACCGGGGGACGACGATGGTGACGACGTTGTCCCCGTGCTGGTACTGCTCGGGGCTGGTGCGGCAGTTCGGGATCTCACGGGTGGTGATCGGGGAAGCCGTCACCTTCCACGGCGGGCACGACTGGCTGGCCGAGCACGGCGTGGAGATCGTGCTGCTGGACGACGCCGACTGTACGGAGATGATGCGCGACTTCTTACAGCGGCACCCCGAACTGTGGAACGAGGACATCGGCGCGTGAACCAGCCCATGGTCGCCCAGCCGCACAGCGCCTGGAAAGAACATGGTGCTGTCCGCCTCTGCCTCAGTATGCTTCGTCGCCGGTGACGGGCACCACCTACCCCAGGGGGATGGGACATGGAGCAACCCGAAAGATCCGAGAGTCGGGAGAGACCCGGGATACCGGAGATACCGGAGCGGCCACCGCGACCGCCGGCCCCGCGTTCCAAGGCGTCCAGTGGCGACCGGCCCTGGCACAACGTGGCGCCCACCCCGCCGAGGTTGCCCCCGCACCTGGAAGGCGGCGTCGAACTGCGCGTAGGCAAGCGGGTGCTGTGGGTCGGCGGAGCGGCGTACCCGGTCGCGAACGTCACCCGTGTGTACACGTTCCTGCTCGTCCCGCAGCGCGGTGCGGCCACCATGCTCTTCTTCAAGCGCGTCGGGATCATCCTGGTGGCCGGCGCCGCACTGCTGCTTCTTGGCGAGCTCGCCGACTTCCTGACCGCCGGCTTCGTCGTGGTCTGCGCCATCCTGGCGGTGTCCTACTGCCTGGTGGAGTTGGTGAACGTACTGAGCGCGGCCTCGCACTGGGTGCTGGCCATCGAGACGTCCGGCGCGTCGACAGCCCTGGTGACCAGCAGGGACACTCAACACCTCCATCAGCTCGTCGGTCACGTCGTGCACTCGATCGAGAACCCGGGGACCGAACTGGTGGTGCGGGTCGAGACACTGGCCATCAATCCCAGGAACTACCACTTCGGCGACAACGTCAACATGTACGGCGGAACGGGCAACGTGGGGATGGGGAAGACATGAGCGGCGACAGCTTTCACATCAGCGGCGACAATGTGAACATGTACGGCGGAACGGGCAACACCGGCATGGTGAAGAACACGGTTCCGGCCGCCCTGAGCCCCGAACAGCGGGATGCCATCCGCGCGTTGACGGAGCAGTTGCCCGCCCTGCGCGCGCAGGTGTCCGCCGCGGACGCCCGGACGATCGACACTTCCCTGCCCGTCCTCGATCCCGACGCCGTGGTCCCGTTCCAGGACCGCCGACGCGCCCTGATGGACATCGCCCTCGTCGCCACGGCCGCCGGGACGGTGGGCACCCAGATCAGAGACGCGGTGACCGCGATCCTTCAGCTCCTGGGCGCCCAGTAGCGGGCGCGACAGTCCGGGCGGCTACACCCCCGCGTAGGAGTGCTTGCCGGTGACGAAGATGTTGACGCCGTAGTAGTTGAACAGCCAGCAGCCGAAGGCGATCAGGGCCAGGTAGGCGGCCTTGCGGCCCTTCCAGCCGGCCGTGGCGCGGGCGTGCAGGTAGCAGGCGTAGGCGACCCAGGTGATGAAGGCCCAGGTCTCCTTGGGGTCCCAGCCCCAGTAGCGGCCCCAGGCGTCGCCCGCCCAGATGGCGCCCGCGATGATCGTGAACGTCCACAGCGGGAAGACGGCGGCGTTGACGCGGTAGCCGAACTTGTCGAGGGAGGAGGCCGAGGGCAGGCGGTCCAGGACGGAGTTGGCGAAGCGGCCCGGGGTGCCGCCGGACGCGATCTTGTTCTCGTAGGAGTCCTTGAACAGGTACAGGATGGTCGAGACCGCGCCGACGTAGAAGACCGCGCCGCACAGGATCGCCGTGGAGACGTGGATGTACAGCCAGTACGAGTGCAGGGCGGGGACGAGCTGGTCGCTGGCCGTGTAGAGGACGGTGACGGCGAGGCCGAGGTCGAGCAGGACCGTGGTGACCAGCGGCAGGCCGAGCCAGCGGACGTTCTTCTTGAGCAGCAGCAGCGTCAGGTACACGCCGACGGCGACTGTCGAGAAGGTGATGTTGAACTCGTACATGTTGCCCCACGGCGCCCGCCGCACCGAGAGCGCGCGAGTGAGTACGCCGCCCAACTCGATCAGGAAGCCGAGGATGGTGAGCGAGATGGCGATCCGGCCGTACAGGTCGCCCTTCTCGGTGCCGCCCGCCGCGCCGGGCCCGTCGGGGACGTCACGGGCGCCGGCGGCGGCCCGGACGACGACCTTGGGACGTTCCAGTACGGCGGTCCCGCCCGCCTTCTGCACGGTGACCGCGGGAGCGGCCGCGCCCCGCGTGGTGAGCGCGGCGGCGGTACGGCCAACCTTGCTGCGGCTGCCGAAGATCCACTCGGCGATGTAGGCGAAGAAGGCCAGGGTGTAGACCGCCATCGCGGAGTAGATCAGCGTGTTGCTGGTGTTCGCGAGGTTCTCGTTGGTCGCTGCGGCCAGCTGGGTCGCGTCGGCGAGAGTCACTTCTGCTCAGCCCTCTCGGGAGTGGATTCGGCGGTGGGTTCAGGGAACGTGTCGTACAGGACCCCGGCCAGGTCGCCGAGTTCCTCGGGAAGCTTCGCGGACTCGCTGCGGCCGAGGCCGGCCAGCTCGACGACGGTGCCGCCGTCGGGGCCTGCCACCGCCCGCACCCACACCCGGCGGCGCTGGATGAACAGGGAGCCGGCCAGGCCGAAGATGGCGACGATCGCGCCGCCGAGCGCCCAGCCGCTGCCGGGCTGCGCGGTGACCTGGAAGCCGGCCCACTCCTGGATGCCGTCGAAGGTGACCGAGCCGTTGCCGCCGGGCAGTTTCATGGTCTGGCCGACGGTGAGCTGCTTCTTGTAGAGGTCGCCGTTGGCGTCCTTGAACTTCTTCAGGTTCGTGTCGTCGAGCTGGTAGACGCTCTGCGGGATGCCGGAGTCCACGCCGAGGTCGCCGTGGTAGGCGGAGAGCGCGAGCATCGGGTTGAGCAGGCCGGGGAAGGCGGAGAGCATCGTGGAGCCCTTGCCGCCGTAGGTCGGCAGGAAGAACGCGTTGAAGCCGAGCTGCTCCTTGACGCCCTTGGCGTTGCGGTAGCCGTCCATCACCTTGATGGCGCCGGAGGAGGTGACGTTGGCGTCCAGCGGCAGCAGGGCGTACGCCTCGTGGTCCACGACCACGTTGCCGTCGGCGTCCCGCACGGTGACGATCGGCGCGTAGCCGTGGCTGACCAGGTAGACCTTGGAACCGTCGATCTCCAGCGGCTCGTTGACCTTGACGGTGGTCGACTTCTCCTTGCCGTAGGCGCCCACGCTGTACGTGATCCTCGCCTCGTACGTGCGCGGGGTGCCCTTGTTGGGGCCGGAGGTCTCGTAGGTGCCCTTGAAGTCCTTCAGGGTGAAGCTGAACGGGGCCAGGTCGTCCTGCGACCACAGGTTGCCGGACTTGAAGTCGTCGTACTGGGTGAGCGTGTTGGAGAAGCCGTCGCCCTCCAGGACCAGCTTGTTGCCCTCGTACTTGAACAGCTGGCCCCAGCCGAAGGCGATCAGCATCACGATCAGCGCGATGTGGAAGGCGAGGTTGCCGACCTCCCGCAGATAGCCCTTCTCGGCCGCCACCGCGTCGCCGTCCAGGTCGGCCCGGAAGCGGCGCTTCTTCAGCAGCTTCAGCGCGGCCTCGCGGACCTCCTCGGGGGCGGCCCCGGTGCGCCAGGTGGTGTACGCGGGCAGCCGGGTCAGGCGGCGCGGGGCCCGGGGCGGGCGGCCGCGGAGCTGGCCGACGAACTGCCAGGTGCGCGGGATGATGCAGCCGATGAGGGAGACGAACAGCAGGATGTAGATCGCCGAGAACCACACCGAGCTGTAGACGTGGAACAGGCCGAGCTTCTCGTAGACCGGCGCGAGGGTGGTGTGGTCCTGGTAGAACTGGTCGACCTTGGTGGCGTCGACGCCGGTCTGCGGGATCAGCGAGCCGGGGATCGCGCCCAGCGACAGCAGCAGCAGGAGCAGCAGCGCGACCCGCATCGAGGTGAGCTGCCGCCAGAACCAGCGGGCCCAGCCGATGACGCCCATGGCCGGCAGGTTCGGCGCGTCTTCCTTGGGCGCGGTGGACAGCTGGGAACCGGCGGCGCCCAGCTCCTGGTCCTCACCGGCCTTCCGGGTGTCGTCGGTGGTCGTCTTGCTCATCGCGTCAGATCCCTACAGTGAAGCCGTTGGACCAGGTCTGCATCTGCTGCACGATGCTGTCCCAGGCGCCGGTGAGCAGCAGCAGCCCGGTGGCGATCATCATGACGCCGCCGATCCGCATCACCCAGACATAGTGGCGCTTGACCCAGCCGAAGGCGCCCAGCGCCTTGCGGAAGGCGACCGCGGCGAGCACGAACGGCACGCCGAGGCCGAGGCAGTAGGCCACGGTCAGTATGGCGCCGCGCCCCGCGCTGGCCTGGTCGGAGGAGAGCGCGAGGACCGAGGCGAGGGTGGGGCCGATGCACGGTGTCCAGCCGATGCCGAACAGCGCGCCGAGCAGCGGAGCGCCGACCAGGCCGGTGGCGGGCCGCTGGTGGATGCGGTACTCGCGCTGGGTGAGCCAGGGCATCAGGCCCATGAAGAAGACGCCCAGGACGACCATGAGGACGCCGAGCACCTTGGTGAGGACGGAACGCTCCTCCTGGAGGGTCTGTCCGAAGAACCCGAACAGCGCGCCGCCGGAGACGAACACGGCCGTGAAGCCCAGCACGAACAGGGAGGCGCCGAGGGCCATCCGGCCGCGCCGGGCGTCGGCCAGGTCGCTGCCGGTGACCCCGGTCACGTAGGAGAGGTAGCCGGGCACCAGGGGCAGGACGCAGGGCGAGAAGAAGGAGACCAGGCCGCCGAGGAGGGCGATCGGCAGGGCGAGCAGCAGGGCGCCGCTGCGTACGGTCTCGCCGGGGTCGGCGGCGAGGGTGGCGAGGGTGGCCGCTGAGGTCACGTCACTGCACCCGTCACTTCTCCGCCAGGACCGGCTTGAGCATCTTGCGCAGCTTTTCCTCGCTGAGTGCCTGGAGGGTGCGCGCGGCGATCTTCCCGTCGCGGTCTATGACCAGGGTGGAGGGGATGGCCTGCGGGTTGAGGGTGCCCTTGGCGAAGCGGAGCATCAGCTTGCCGGTGGGGTCGTACAGGCTCGGGTAGCTGACCCCGAACTCCTCCTCGAACGCCTTCGCCGGGCCGGTGGAGGTGTCGCGGGTGTTGATGCCGACGAACTGGACGCCCTGGTCCTTGACGTCCTGGTAGACCGTCTCGAAGTTCTTGGCCTCGGCGCGGCAGGGCGGGCACCAGGAGCCCCAGACGTTGAGGACGACGACCTTCCCCTTGTAGTCGTCGATGTCGAGCTGGTCGCCGTCCACGGTCTTGCCGGAGAGGTCGGGGACGGCCGCGCGGTCGCCCCGGTCGACCGCGGCGATGCCGTCCGCGCCGGTGATGTAGTTGGTGTCACCGCCGCCGCCCGAGGTCCCGCCGGAGCCGCACGCGGTCACGAGCAGCGCGCCGGCGACCCCGCCGGCGGCCAGGGCGGCGCGGCGGCGGACGCGGGCGGTGGTGCGGTTCGAGCGCTGGGGGGCGCGGCTGGCGGCACTCATGTGAAAAGTTTCGCATGTCCGTTCCGAGGATCTTGCGCACCCCCCTGACGGGCACGAAATCCCACCTCAGACCGTGGGCGGCGGGGCGCTCAGGAAGGTCTTCCAGCCGCCGGCCGGCGCGCTGCCGACCGCCAAAGTGCGCAGCTGGTCCAGGACCTCGGGCCGCTGGGCGTCCAGCCAGTCGGTGAACTGCCGGAAGGAGACCAGCCGGATGTCCCCGCCCTTCTCCTTCTCCCGGGCGATGTGCTTGAGGGCCTGCTCCACGGCGTCCATGTAGAGGCCGCCGTTCCACTCCTCGAAGTGGTTGCCGACGAAGAAGGGCGCCCGGTTGGTCTCGTAGGCCCGCTGGAAGCCGGCGATGTAGGACTGGGTGGCCTGCTCGCGCCAGCCCGGGTAGTTGGCGGGCGGCGCCTTGGTGGAGTTGACCGACTGGTTGGCGAGCATGTTGTAGTCCATCGCCAGGACCTCGAACGAGTGACCGGGGAAAGGTATCTGCTGGAGCGGAAGGTCCCAGATCCCGTCGCGCTTGCGCGGCCACACCTGTTGCCCGCCCGGCGAGGAGGCGTCGTAGCGCCAGCCCAGCTCGCGGGCGGTGGGCAGCAGGTTCTGCTGGCCGAGCAGGCAGGGCGCGCGGCCGCCGACGAGTTCCTTCTCGTAGTCGAAGGGCAGGGCGGGCAGGTCCGTCCACCCGGTGTTGGTCCGCCACTCGGTGACGAACTTCTTCGCCTGGTCGATCTCGCTGCGCCACTGCGCGGAGGTCCAGTTGGCGACCGAGCCGGACCCGGCGCAGAAGTGCCCGTTGAAGTGGGTGCCGATCTCGTGCCCGGCCAGCCAGGCCCGCCGGACGTTCTTCAGCGTCTCCTTGATGTGGGCGTCGGTGAGGTAGCCGATGTCGGAGGCGCCGCGCTGGTTGTTCGGCGGGTCGTAGCGCCGCTTCTTCGACTCGGGCAGGAGGTAGAGGCCGGAGAGGAAGAAGGTCATGTGCGCGTCGTGCTCCTCGGCGAGGTCCAGGAAGCGCGGGAAGAGCCCGTTGCCGACCTCGCCGGCCCCGTCCCAGGAGAAGACGACGAACTGCGGCGGCGTCTGCCCCGGCGCCAGCGGCTCGGCCGCCTTCGGCTGGTGCGGCTGCCTGCCGGTGTACTCCGTGGAGCCGTCGCCGAGCGGGCGGGCGCTCACGGTGGGCTTCGCGCTGGGTGCGGCGGCCCGGGGCGTGAGCCCGTCCGCCGGCAGCGAGCCGCCGCAGCCCGTCAGCCCGACGGCCGCCGCGGCGCCCGCGCCGAGACCGAGCGCGCCCCGCCGGGAGAAGGTACGGGCTGGTCCAGGGGTGGTGGAGGTAGGCATCGCGGCCCCGTTCGTCGTTCGTCGCGTTCTCTGTGGTCACCCTGTGAGAGGACGCGACGAACGTGCGGGTTCCGGAACTACGTGCGAATACCGTAACGAAGGTAACGAATCACGATGCCCCGTCTTTCAGGCCCCGTACGCCTTGCCCTGCTGCCCCTTCACCGGCTTGGCACCGGCCAGGAGATGGGCCGGGACGAGGTCGCGGGCCGGCTCGGAGTAGCCGACCGAGACGATCCGGTCGCCCTGGTACGTGAACGTGGTCAGGGACGCGAGCGTGCACTGCCGCTTGCGCGGGTCGTGCCACAGGCGGCGCCGCTCGACGTAGGACCGGACGATCCAGATCGGCAGCTGGTGGCTGACGACGACGGCCTCGTGCCCGCGGGCCCGGTCCTTGGCCGTGTCCAGCGCCGCCTTCATCCGCACCACCTGGTCGACGTACGGCTCGCCCCAGGACGGCTTGAACGGGTTGACCACGTGCTTCCAGTTGGCGGGCCGGCGCAGCGCGCCGTCGCCGATGCCGAAGGTCTTGCCCTGGAAGACGTTGTCCGCCTCGATGAGCCGCTCGTCGGTGGCCAGGTCGAGGCCGTGCTCCTTGGCGATCGGCGTCGCCGTCTCCTGGGCCCGCTCCAGCGGCGAGGCGACGACGTACGTCACATCGCGCGGGGCGAGGTGCTCGGCGACCCGGTCGGCCATCCGGCGGCCCAGCTCGGAGAGGTGGTAGCCGGGGAGGCGGCCGTACAGCACCCCGCTGGGGTTCTCCACCTCGCCGTGCCGCATCAGGTGGACGACGGTGATGTCGTGCGCGCCGCTGTCGCTCATGCCGTGGCCTCCGCCGCCGCGCGGGCCGCCGCCGGGAGGGCGTCGGCGATCCGCCGCACGGCCCGCTCGTCGTGCGCGGTGGACACGAACCAGGACTCGAAGGAGGACGGCGGCAGGTAGACGCCGTTCGCCAGGAGGGAGTGGAAGAAGGCGGTGTAGCGGAAGGACTCCTGCGCCTTGGCGTCCGCGTAGTCGCGCACCGGGCGGTCGGTGAAGAAGACGGAGAACATGTTGGAGGCGGTCTGGATCCGGTGCGCGACCCCCTCCTTGGCCAGCGCCTCGCCGACCAGCCCCTGGATCTGCCGGGAGGTCTCGTCGACCTGGTCGTAGGCGGCCTCGTCGAGCAAGCGGAGCTGGGCGAGGCCGGCGGCGGTGGCGACCGGGTTCCCGGAGAGGGTGCCGGCCTGGTAGACCGGCCCGGCCGGGGCGAGGTGCGCCATGACGTCCGCGCGCCCCCCGAAGGCGGCGGCGGGGAAGCCCCCGCCCATCACCTTCCCGAAGGTCATGAGGTCGGGGACGACGCCCTCGACGCCGTACCAACCGGCCCGGCTGGTGCGGAAGCCCGTCATCACCTCGTCGGAGACGAACAGCGCGCCGTTCGCGGCGCAGGCGTCCTTCAGTCCCTGGTTGAACCCGGGCAGCGGCGGTACGACGCCCATGTTGCCCGGCGACGCCTCGGTGATCACGCAGGCGATCTCACCGGGATGGGCGGCGAAGGCGGCGTGCACGGCGTCGAGGTCGTTGTACGGCAGCACGATGGTGTCGCTCGCCTGGGCGCCGGTGACGCCCGGGGTGTCGGGCAGCGCGAACGTCGCGACCCCGCTGCCGGCGGCGGCGAGCAGCGAGTCGACGTGACCGTGGTAACACCCGGCGAACTTGATCACCTTGGTGCGCTGGGTGAACCCGCGCGCGAGCCGGATGGCCGACATCGTCGCCTCGGTCCCGCTGGACACCAGCCGCACCTGCTCCAGCGGGGCGACCCGCTCCACCATCGCCTCGGCGAGCGCGACCTCACCCTCGGCGGGCGTGCCGAACGACGTCCCGCGGGTGACCGCCTCCTGCACGGCGGCGATCACCTCGGGGTGCGCGTGCCCGAGGATCATCGGCCCCCAGGAGCAGACGAGGTCCACGTACTCCCGGCCGTCGGCGTCGGTCAGGTACGGCCCGCTGCCGGACACCATGAACCGCGGCGTGCCGCCCACCGCGCCGAAGGCCCGCACCGGGGAGTTCACCCCGCCGGGCGTGACGGCCGCGGCACGGTCGAACAGCGCCTGCGAGGCAGGTGCTTCGTATGGATATGCCAGTTCGCTCATGACCTGCGACTTCTCCGACCTTCTCGGACTCCGGTTGGGTGGATGACCTCTTCAGGGTAGGCCAGGGGGTGGGGGGCGCCGGGGGTGGGCGACGGGGAGACGGGGACGGCGGCGCTGGTGGGAGAACCGTCAGGGCGAAGGACGCGAGGACCGGGGCGGGTGGCCGGGAACACCGATGATCGGACAACCGTTACCGAAGCCGTGTCGTCTGCAAGACTGGGACCGGAGCTCGGCCGTCTGGCCGCAGGGCGTCGCGGGTGTCCTCGTGGGTCCTTGCGGGTGATGTTTCACCGCACGTTTCGGCGGGCGGCCGTGGGGGAGGTCACTGACACGATGATCGGGTTGCGCGGCGGGGGCCACGCGTCCTAGAAAAGCAGTCGGGTGGAGATATGCATCGCGGTGGCGGACTGGGCGAGGGGACCGACGACCTGGGTCCTCGGCGCGCCCGCCGGGGCAGGCACCGACGCGAGGCGGAGGAAACGACCGAGGCACGTCAGGCGCACGCTGGACCGAATGAGCCCGACCGGCTCGACCGCGGGGTCGACCGGCCGCGGGCCGGGAGCAGGAATGGTGGTCGGGTGGGGGTGACGTACAAGTACTTCGGCGCGCCCGACGGCGCGACCGCGGCCCGCGTGCCGATCTCCATGCGCCCCGAGGAACTCGGCGGCGACGAGCTCGGCATGAACGGCATGTTCACCAAGATCAAGCCGGAGACGATGGCCGCCATGGTCCTCACCGGCATCGAGGGCGTCCCCCTGCACCGCGTCCCCCCGCTCGAACTCGTCGTCCTCCACCCCGACTACGCCGTCGTGAAGCTCCCGATGACCGTCGTCGACCCGCTGCGCGGCATCGGCGAGGAGGCGGTCGGCGCGGCGGCCTTCATCTGGTCGACGGTGCCGGACCGCGGGGGGCCGCGGGATGCGTTCAATGTGTACCAACTGCTGCATGAGTGGCAGGACTTCAGCCATCGGTTGCATGAGGCGGGGCATCAGGCTTATTGCTTGGTGTGGCCCTGACCTGGCGTTCTGGTGATTGTGGGCGGGGCTTGCGGGCCTGGCCCTTTCACGCGCAGCGCCTCCGTGGCCACCACCAGGCAGGGGGCAGGCAGGGCAGCGCGGGTGTTGAGGCTGGTCACGAGCCGCAGCAACCGCCCGCCGGACCCTCCTCGGCAGCCGCGCCTCCCGCTGCGGGCGCGCCGAGCGTCTCGAGCTGCGCTTCCGGGGCCGCACAGCAGCCGCCACCGTCGGTCTGCTGGGTCTCGGGAGTGTCGAACAGGCCCGCGCCGCCGCATACGCCTGTTTCGGGCAGGGTGAGTTCCAGCCGGTCCGCGGCGTCCAGGTCGCCCGCGAGCGCGGCGGTGACGGAGCGGACCTGCTCGTAGCCGGTCATCGCGAGGAAGGTGGGGGCGCGGCCGTAGGACTTCATGCCGACCACGTGGATGCCCTGTTCGGGGTGGGACAGCTCTCGGTGGCCGTGCGGCGGGACGGTGCCGCAGGAGTGCTGGTTGGGGTCGATCAGCGGGGCGAGGCCGGCCGGGGCCTGGAGGCGTTCGTCGAGGTTCAGGCGGATCTCGGCGAGGAAGGACAGGTCGGGGCGGAACCCGGTCAGGACGATCACCTCGTCCACCGGGGCCAGGCGGCGGCCGTCCTCGGCCACCAGGACCAGGCGCCCGTCGCCGTCGCCGTCGCGTTCGAATGCCTCGGTGCGGAAGCCGGTCACGGCGTCGGCGTGGCCGTCGTCGACGGCGGCCTTCGCGGCGCGGCCGAGGGCGCCGCGGGCGGGCAGTTGGTCGGCGGTGCCGCCGCCGAAGGTGGCGCCGGAGATGCCCCGGCGCAGGATCCACACCGCCCTCGTACCCCTCGTACCGGCGTCTTCATCCAGCCCGGCGAGTGCGGCGAGCGCGGTGAAGGCGGAGGCACCTGTGCCGATGACGGCCGTGCGCCTGCCCGCGTAACGGGCGCGTACGGCCGGGTCGGTCACGTCCGGGACGCGGTACGTGACGCGGTCGGCCGCCGCCTTCTCGCCGAGCGCGGGCAGTCCGTCGCCGCCCGCCGGGGCCGGGGTACCCCAGGTGCCGGACGCGTCGATCACGGCGCGGGCGAGGACGCGCTCCTCGCGGCCGTCTGCGTACTCGACGTGCACGGTGAAGGGCTGGGACTCGCGGTCCGCGTCGACGATCCGGTCGCGCCCGGCCCGGGAGACCCCGGTGACGGTGGCGCCGGTGCGGACCCGGTCTCCGAGGACGTCGGCCAGCGGCTGGAGGTACCGCTCGGCCCAGTCCCCGCCGGACGGGTACGTCGCCGGGTCGGGCCGGGTCCAGCCGGTGGGGGCAAGGAGCTTCTCGGCGGCCGGGTCGACGACTTCGCCCCAGGTGGAGAAGAGGCGTACGTGGCTCCACTCGCGAACGGCCGCGCCGGCGGTGCCGCCCGACTCCAGCACGAGGGGCTCGATGCCGCGTCCGGTCAGGTGGGCGGCGGCGGCCAGTCCGACGGGGCCGGCTCCGATGACGACGACGGGGAGTGGCTGGGTGCTCATGGCGGTCGGTCTCCTCCGGGAGCTTCTTGTTTCGACGTCTGTCGATACAGTCGAGCTTGGCACTCGTATCGATGAGTGTCAATATAGACGTATGTCGAAGTCAGAAGGCGTAGGCGTAGCCGTAGCGAGATCCGCAGCCGGGGAACTGGCGCCGCCGTGCTGCCCGCCGATCAGCGCCGGTGAGCTGTCCCCGGCGGACGCGGAGAAGATGGCCGCCATGTTCAAGGCACTGTCGGACCCGGTACGGCTGCGGCTGTTCTCCAAGATCGCCTCCCATCCGGACGGGGAGGCGTGCGTGTGCGACATCGCCGACGTCGGCGTGTCCCAGCCGACCGTGTCCCACCACCTGAAGAAGCTGCGCGAGGCCTGCCTGCTGACCTCCGAACGGCGCGGCACCTGGGTCTATTACCAGGTCGCGCCGGCCGTGGTGGCGGCCATGGGCGCGCTGCTCGCCGTGGGATGAGGGGAGTCCCGGGGGTGACGGCGACTCCGGTGGTCAAGCGCGGTGCTCGGCGCGGTGGTCAAGCGCGGTGCTCGGCGCGGTGGTCAAGCCCGGCGACCGTCGCACCCCGCCGGCCCGGACGTCATGCCCCCCGCCGCGCCCAGGTGAACTTCCGGCGCCAGGCCAGGGAGACGTACACCAGTGCCACCAGTACCGGTACCTCGATCAGCGGGCCGACCACGCCGGAGAGCGCCTGCCCCGAGGTGACGCCGAAGGTGGCGATGGCGACCGCGATGGCCAGCTCGAAGTTGTTGCCGGCCGCCGTGAAGGCGAGCGTGGCGGTGCGGTCGTAGGACAGGCCGATCATCTTGCCGAGGGCGAAGGTGCCGAACCACATCACCGCGAAGTACACCAGCAGCGGCAGCGCGATCCGCGCGACGTCCAGAGGGCGCGAGGTGATCGTCTTCCCCTGGAGGGCGAAGAGGACGACGATCGTGAAGAGCAGGCCGTACAGCGCCCAGGGGCCGATCCGGGGCAGGAATCCACGCTCGTAGCTCTCGCGGCCCATCCGTCGCTCGCCGATCCGGCGGGTCAGGAAACCGGCCAGCAGCGGGACGCCGAGGAAGATGACCACGTTCAGGGCGATCTCCCACATCGAGACGTCCAGGCGCTCTCCGTCGCCGAGGCCGAGCCAGCCGGGCAGCAGGTCGAGGTAGAGCCAGCCCAGCAGACCGAACGCCAGGACCTGGAAAACCGAGTTCAGCGCGACGAGCACGGCCGCGGCCTCGCGGTCGCCGCAGGCGAGGTCGTTCCAGATGATCACCATGGCGATGCAGCGGGCCAGGCCGACGATGATCAGACCGGTGCGGTACTCGGGCAGGTCCGGGAGGAAGATCCACGCCAGGGCGAACATCACCGCGGGCCCGAGGATCCAGTTGATGGCCAGGGAGGAGATCATCAGCTTCCGGTCGCCGGTGACGGCGTCCAGCCGGTCGTAGCGGACCTTGGCCAGGACCGGGTACATCATGATCAGCAGGCCGAGCGCGATCGGCAGGGAGACACCGCCGACCGCCACCTTCGCCAGCGCGTCGTTCAGTCCCGGAATGGCCCGGCCGAGCCCGAGGCCGACGGCCATGGCGATGAGGATCCACGCCGCCAGGTAGCGGTCGAGGGTGGAGAGCTTCTTGACGATCGAGTCGTCGCCGCCCCCGGTCCGCGCGGAGGTGGCGGGCTCGGTGGAGGTCACGGACAGGCCCTCTTGTTCTCGGCGGCGGTGCGGGCGCAGGCGGCGAGTTCGGCGAACTGCTCGGACAGGCCGGCCAGGACCTCGGGCTTGAGCGCGTAGTAGGTGTAGCGGCCGCACGGCTCGGTCTCCACGATCCCGGCCTCGCGCAGCACCTTCATGTGGTTGGACAGGTTGGTCTGCTTGGCTCCGGTCTCCTCGACCAGGTGCGTCGTGCAGAGCGTCTCGCGCGCCAGAAGGGTCACGATCTTCAGGCGGAGCGGATCACCCAGCACCCGGATCACATCAGGATCGACTGAAGTCAGCATGCGCTGATACTTTCACATCACCGCTCGCTGATACCAGCGAGGGCTGAAGTCATGGGCGGCTGGGTTCCGCCGTACGACGAGAGAGAACGATCATCATGGCCGACAAGCCGTCCGTCCTGTTCGTCTGCGTCCACAACGCCGGCCGCTCGCAGATGGCCGCCGCCTGGCTGACCCATCTGGCCGGCGACCGCGTCGAGGTCCGCTCCGCCGGTTCCGCCCCGGGCACCGAGGTCAACCCGGCGGCCGTCGCGGCGATGGCCGAGGTCGGCATCGACATCTCCGCCGCGGCCCCGAAGCCGCTCACCGTGGCCGCGGTACGGGAATCCGACGTCTGCGTCACGATGGGCTGCGGCGACACCTGCCCGGTCTTCCCCGGCAAGCGGTACCTGGACTGGACGCTGGACGACCCGGCCGGCCAGGGCGTCGAGGCGGTGCGGCCCATCCGGGACGAGATCAAGGACCTGGTCGAGGGCCTGGTCGAGGGCCTGATCGCCGAGATCGCCCCGGAGCAGCCGGGGGCGACGGCGTGAGCGAGATACGCGAGGCCGACATCATCGACTCCGCCCCTGCCGGACAGCTCACGCTCGGATGACCGTGCGGCAGGTGCGTGACCGCGAGCAGGGCATCCGGCCTGTGTTCCGCCGACGCCACCGACTGCCGATCACACGGTGGCGTTGGGCGGAGAAGGGCAGAGAGGAAGTGAGTAGGCGCCGAATCGGCTGACGCGTGGCGGCGCGCTCGATAGTGTCGGGGCACGCGGTGACGCAGCGGGGAGTCAACTATGGCGGTAAACGGCAGACTCGGTGTGGTGTTCATTCACGGCTTCCTCTCCAGTGGCGAGACATGGAAAAATTTCACAGCGCGAATAGCCGAGGATGCAAGACTGGGCTTCGTCGACCCACTGTTCTTCAACTACAGATCACCGATGGTGTCCATCAACCCGCTGCGACGCATACCGTCCTACGAAGACATCGCCGACGATTTGGGGACGTACCTTTCGACCGTTGCCGAGGAGTACGAATCCTTGGCACTGGTCGCACACAGCCAGGGCGGTCTCATTATTCAGCGGTATTTCCAGCGCATGCTCGGCAGGGGCCGCGGTGGGAACCTGAGCCGTATTCGACAGGTCGTCCTTTTTGCCTGTCCGAACAACGGCTCGGAGCTGGCCCGTACTTGGTTGCACAGAAACCCGCAGCGCAGACAACTCCACGTTCTGAACCGTCAGGTTTCCGAGGCGCAAAGCATTGTCGTGCATCAAGTGCTGTACGCCACCGAAGTGCGTCCCGACACGTGCCCCATTCCGATCACGGCGTTCGCGGGCACAGAGGACAATGTGGTGACCCAAGCATCGGCACAGAGCGTCTTCCGTGACACAGGGTCTCTGCCAGGAGATCACTTCACGATCATCCAGCCGAAGACGGTCGATGACAGATCGCACGTAGCCCTTCGGCAGAAGCTGCTGGCGGCGAACGAGTCCTCTTGCCCCTCCTCCGCGCTTGCCGTCAAGGGTGAGCCCACTGCGGAGGCCCCGACCGCCACCTCTGCGGTATCGGAGACACGGGAGCGAACCCCCGTCGTGGCCACGAAGGAGAGCCGAACTCCGTCTGACTGGCGCCGCCATGTCCTCCTGAGCGAGGAGGAACTGATCCACGTGGACGACCTCGTGGAGAGGCTCACCGGCGTGATCGAACATTCCTCTTCGGCGTCGGCGATCGCCGTGCACGGTGACGGCGGTCTCGGTAAGACAGCCGTCACCTTTGCCGCCGTGTCACGAGTGGCGGCCGCAGGATGCTTCACGCATGTCGTCTGGGCCTCGGCCCGAAATACCCGCTTCGCGACGGACGATCCGAACTCTCAGGCGATCAACCACATCTACTGGAATGACCTCCTTAGCATGCTCGCGGTGCAAATCGGCTGCGAACTATCTCCTAGTCAGGCCCTGTGGGAACGCGAGTTCACTTCCCACCTGAAGAATGAACTCGGTGAATCGCGAGTTCTCATCGTCATTGACAACTTGGAATTTGTTGCGGCGGCCGACCGAGTTGTGGAACGGCTCCGAACCCTGGGGATCCGCCCTCCACACAAGATCGTCGCGACAACACGTTGGAACTCGGAGCGTCACGATTTCGACGTCCACAACATCGCCGTGCACCCGCTGGCAGAACAGCACACCTATGATTTGGCACGCCTTGCCGCACGGGGCGGAAACTCGGACCTGCAGTCGGCGAGAAACAACGACTTGGCGCCGATCTACCGGATCACGGACGGAAATCCGTTCCTGATCAAACTGATCGTCTCCCAGTACGTGGCGAGCGGTAAATCGCTCTCCCGAATAATCGAAGATCTTGCCGCCCTCCCCGACGAGGCCGTGCTGGCCGGGCGCGTGCGTGGATGGTTGTTCGAGCGTTCTCTGGACGAGCTCTCCCGGCGTTCCAGTCCGCACGACGCGCTCCGTCTGCTGTTCGCCTTCTGCGCCAACGGCCGGGGCGGTTCGATGACTTACGAGGACCTGGCGAGCGAGACCGTGGCGATGAGTCCCGGCTTGGACAAGAGGTCCTTCGACGAACTGCTCTCCTCGGCCTGCCGGCTCAATCTGCTCCGCCCGTCCGACATGAACCGGAAGTACTCGATCCACAGCCTCCTCTACGAGCACACCTGCCCCGCCTCCGCCCTCCGCCGCGACAGGTGAAGCAGCATGCCGGCCCAGCAGGAGAAGACCTTCAAGTGGCCGAGCCTCATGGCCGACGTCGCGGCCGAGGGTTATCCGTTGCTCATCGCGCGGGCCCTCGTAGAACCGGAGCGCTACTCACGCACCGATAAGGTTCCGCAATTGGCCCAACTACTCGACGGGGCACTTGGGTTCTCAACCGCAGTGCCCGACAGCGATCTGTACGCACTACTCGACCTCGCCTTCGACGTCGTGCTCACCATCGGTGCGGGGAGCGGCTACCGCGGTTTCGAGGAGTTACTCGAATACGCTCTTCGGCTCATTGACGTTCTCACCCAGCGCGGTGCCCCGACCACGTACCTTCTGCTGTCTGCGGCCCGCCTGCAGGCTTGTCTGGCAAACCAGGATCCTGTCAGACTCAATCTCATCGAACGGGCGGTCTCCAATTCTCAGAGTCAGGCCGAGTACGTCACTGCGCGTCTGCACCTCGCCCGGTTCCACGTGGACATCAGTGACTACCGCGGCGCCCGAAAGCACGTGCACGCCTGCCGTGCCGCCCTGGGCGACCAACAGCAAGGTGTACTCGGAGCCGATCTCGAGTCGACCGCGGGCATGGCCGTGTACTACACCGATCCGCGACGCGCCCGCGACCATTTCGAGTTGGCGGTGCGTCTGGGCAGACAGCATCACGGACATCCTGATGTCTCCCAGCCGACGGCAAGCGCCATGCACTACCTCGGTCGCATCGCTGTAGACAACGGAAATCACCAACTCGCTCTCCGACTCTTCGTGGAAGGCGAGAAGCTCTCCGACGGTTATCTGACCCGACATGGTTTCTACCACCAACGCCTGGCGGAAGTCCTCACCGATCACGGCTCGGCTACGGAGGCCGCCTACCATTTGTCCATGGCCGAGTCCGCCTTTGCGCAAGTCGGTCAGGTCAGCAACGGACTTCTCCTGCTACAAGGCTCATGGGCCCGGTGGTACCTCCATCAGAATGACCAGACCGGTGCCGAGCACATTCTTATGAAGGCGATATCGGCGAGCCGTACGGATTCCGCTCCCCGAATCGAACTCATCCTCCAGGCGGAACTGCTACGTCTGCGACTGCGGCAGCGCCGAACTGTGGAAGTCATGCGCGTACTGGCACGGTCCGCAGTGCTGTATGCGACCGGTGAGGCCATGACCGGACGGCACCAGCTCATTCAGGCACGAACCATTTTTCTCATGGCGATGAGATTCTTGCGACCTTCCCCAGCCTCCGCTGCCGGGCGGCAGGTACCACAATGCCCATGCGGTGCCGACCACACTCGGGCGCCGGAGATCCGCACCAGCACGCGGGGCGGACCGTGACCTCCTGAGCTTCAGCGGAAGATCGTGAGTCCTGGCCGTGTCCCTCGCTGCTTGGGGATTCGAAGCATGACGTCAGCGCCGGTGCAGTTCGGCGGCTCCGGGAGGTTCGCACGGCAACCCTGCGGCCGAACGGATCCGCACTGGGCTCAAACAGCGGTGGCGGGCGACAAGGGCCGGTCGAAATACATCGAGGATTCCAGTTCGTAATGACACAACCGAGTACGCGTGCAACGTAGCGATGGGCTCGCCGGCGTTGATCACCTCGGTGCCCGGCCGCCATCGTCCAGCTTGGCGTTGGCGTCCGCAATGCTTGCGGTACGGGAGCACTGCGGTCTCGGCCGGGCCAACGCCGAACCGGTACCGCGTCATCGAGCGGTGGAACGGAACGGGCACATACGGGATCAGGACGGCAGACCCCACTGCGGCCCGTTCGGGTTCCCGAGCCAGACCACCTGCCGATCGCGGAACGCAGTGACGCCGAACGCTGCGGTGTTCGGTGCGCCGTACTCCCCCCAGGTGGCCACCGCCGATTCGACCGCGTCCCACAGGCGGCGGGGGCCGGGCACATGGGAGCGAACGCCATCCTCAAGAGCCGGATGTAGGAACTCGGGCTCACCCAGGAGGAACTGGCCTGCCGAATGAACGCCGCGCTGGCAGAGATCACCGGTCGGCCCGGCGACGTCTCCGACCGCACCGTCCGCAACCTCCTCAACGGGAGCTCCCGCCGTCCCATTGGACGCACGTGCGCTGCTTTGGAGCGGGTGTTCGGTTGCCGTCGAGGATTTAGGCTTCAGCGCACCACGCACCATGCAACATCCGCAGGAGGGCCCCGTGCGGCGTCGCACTTTCCTCACCTCAACGACCGGGACCGCGGCCGCCGCGGTTCCCTTGGTGGCTCAGCGCAGGGCGGTCGGCATGTCGGACGTGGCCCGGGTCGCTGCCGGGATGAACGCCCTCGTCGAAGCCGACGACCGCCAAGGCGGACACACCGAACTGGAGCGGGCCGCCTCCCAGGGCCGCAACAGGGTGCTGGAGCTACAGCAGCGCAACGCCGGCGAACGCGTCCGCCGAGCCCTGTACGCACTGGCCGCCGAGTACACCACCATCGCCGCCTGGTCCTGCATCGACGCCCGCAACCTCACCCAGGCCCAGAGCTACCTGAACGAATCAGCGACGTACGCCGGCCTGTCCCAGGACGGCCCCACCGAGATGCGAGTCTGGGTCAACCTCGCGATGCTCGCCTACCAGCGGCGGAATTGGCCCGAAGCACTCGCGGCGGCTCAGGCCGCACAAGCCTCGTCAGCGGCTCGCCGAGACCCGTTCTTCGACTCGCTGGGCCGAGTCCGCGTCGCTCTCGCATACGCGGCCCTCGGCGACAGCCGAGCGGGACTGCGCTCTCTGGGATCGGCCCAGGACACCTTCACCAGAGTGGTCGACCGCGAGCGCCCGCGCTGGACGGCTTTCTACGGGCAGGCCGAACTCGACCACCTCGGCGCGGTCATTCAGTTCAACAGCGGACGCCACCCGCACGCCGAAGCCATGGCACACCAAGCCTTGGCCAGGATCCCGACCGCCTTCCGGCGCAACAGAGCCCTCGCGACCGCCCAGCTCGCCCTCACCCAGCTTCACCAGGGAGAAGCCGAACAGGCCACGGCCTCAGCCACCGACGTCTTCACCATCATGGACGGCGACCCGCTGCCCGGCCGTATGCGCACGCTCATGGGCGACTTCCACCGCGGCCTGTTCGCCATGGCCCCCTACACCTCCTACGCAAGAAACTGGACAGACCGCATGCGAACCGAATGGAGCCGAGCGTGACCGAACTGCATCACTTCCAGCACGGAAACCTTCCTGAAGGCTTCCGGCAGATGCTCATCGACGTACACGCCGACGCCTATGCCGATCAGATGGACGACCCCTTCCACCAGCGCTTCGACTGGTTCGTCGACCACTGGTCGAGTGCGGAGGGGTTCACCTGCGTCGTGGCGTACGACGAGGGCGAGCCCACAGGATTTGCCTACGGTGCCCCGGCCACGCCCGGACGGGAGTGGTGGCGCGACTGCGGGTACGAACCGGACAGCGGCCGTACCGCCACGTACTCGGTATCCGAGATCATGGTGCGCCCCCGGTGGCGCAAGCAGGGCGTCTCCGGGCGGCTGCACGCCGCGCTGCTGGAGGAACGCGCCGAGGATCTCGCCGTACTCCTGGTCGAGGTCGGTCATCCGAAGGTGCGGGCGCTGTACGAGTCGTGGGGTTACCAGAAAGTGGGCGAACGGCAGCCCTTCGCCGACTCGCCGTTGTTCGCCGTCATGGTCAAGGAGCTTCGGGAGCTTCGGGGCTGAGTCTGCTCCGTCAATCACGTTGGTCAGGACGGCGCCCCGCCGTCCACCTCAGGGCAACTCCGCACCCGGCTCCGGCAGTTCCGCCGTGACGGCGCGGATGGCGTCCCGGAGCCAGCGCTGTCCCGGGTCGCCGTCGAGCCGGGGGTGCCAGGCCATCCGGTAGTCCAGGGCGCGGATCTCCGGGGGCGCGGGCAGGATCCGGATGCCGGGATCCGGGGGCTGTTCCGCGAGGAGCCGCGCGGGCAGGGTGAGGATCAGCCGGGTGCCCGGGACCGAACGCAGGGCCAGGGAGTGGTAGGGCACGGTCAGTCCGGCCCGGCGGTGCTCGCCGAGGTCTTCCAGGCGTTGCTCGATGGCCGTCTGACGTTCGCCGATGGTGCCGACGACGACATGGGCGGCGTCCAGGTACTGCGGCAGGGCGATGTCCGGCTGCGCGGCCAGCGGGTGGTCCGCGCAGAGCACGCACACGAACCGGTCGTCGAGGAGATGTTCGGTGCGCAGTGCGGTGGCCGGCCCCGACCTGGCGAAGAACACGAGGTCGACGACGCCGCGGTCGAGATCCTCGTAGATGGTGTCGTGCCAGGTGCGGAAGTGCAGAGTGGAGCGCGGCGACTCACGGAAGACCCGCTGAAACACCGCGGGCGCGAAGACCTGGGTGAAGTCGGTCCCCGCCACCCGGAAGACCTCGGCGGCCTCGGCGGGGTCGAACCCTTCGGGGGCGAACAGGCTCTCCAGTCGCGGCAGGACCGCCCGCAGCTGGCGCTGGACGCGCTCGGCGCGCGGGGTGAGCCGGTACCCGCGCGGCGTGCGCACCAGCAGCTCGTCGCCGAGCGTGTGCCGCAGCCGCCCCAGGGCCCGGCTCATCGTCGGCTGGCTCATTCCGGCGACTTCGGCGGCGCGCGAGACGTGTCGCTCCTCCAGCAGTGCCGCCAGGGGCGCCAGCAGGTTGAGGTCGACCCGTTCGATATGCACCATCCGCATAACTTACATTTCAATGATTCATTAGACAAATAAATGCAGGCGGCGGAGGGTTGATTCCGGAGCCGGGCGACCGCCCGGGAACGTCCCACACGCAGGAGCAGCCATGAACGGCGCGGAATCGGTGTCGCAGAACGGATCCGGTCGGCCCAGGGTGGCCGTGGTGATCGGCGGCTCGGGTGGCATCGGCGGCGCGGTCGCGCGCCGGCTGGCCGCGGACGGCATGACCGTCGTCGTCCACTACGCGGGCAGCGCGGCGCGGGCCGAGGCGGTCGTCGAGTCGGTCACCGCGGCGGGCGGCACGGCGCTGGCCCTGCCCGGCGACGTCGCCGAGCCGGCCGGGATGACCGGGCTCTTCGACACCGTGGAACGACGCTTCGGCGGCGTCGACGCGGTCGTGAACACCGCGGGGATCATGCTGCTGGCGCCCCTCGCCGAGATGGAGCTGGACGACTTCGACCGGATGCACCGGGTCAACGTCCGCGGGACCTTCGTGGTCTCCCGGCTCGCCGCCCGCCGGCTGCGCCCCGGCGGTGCGCTGATCAACTTCTCCACCTCGGTGACCCGGCTCCAGCAGCCCGGCTACGGCGGCTACGCGGCGACCAAGGGCGCGGTGGAGGCCATGACCCTGATCCTGGCCCGCGAGCTGCGCGGCCGGGACGTCACCGTCAACGCGGTGGCCCCGGGACCGACCGCGACACCGCTCTTCCTCGACGGCAAGAGCGAGGAGCTGATCACCCGGATCGCCGCCGCCGCACCCCTGGAGCGGCTCGGCACTCCCGAGGACATCGCCGAGGCCGTCGCCTTCCTGGCCGGCCCGGCCGGCCGGTGGATCAACGGACAGGTGCTGTACAGCAACGGCGGCATCGCCTGACCCCGCCATCGCCGTACGGCGACAGCGGCACCACCTGCCCACCGTCACGGCACACCGTCACGGCACACCCTCACGGCCCCTCTTCGATCGGAGAACCACCATGTCGACCGTACTCATCACCGGTGCCGCCACCGGCATCGGCAACCTGACCGCGCGGGCCCTCGCCCGGACCGGTCACCGCGTCTACGCCTCGATGCGCGCCCCCGGCGCCCGCAACGCCGCCCGCGCCGAGGAGCTGCGCCGCCTGGCCGCGGCCGAGCGGCTCGACCTGCACGTGGTCGAACTCGACGTCGCCTCCCAGGAGTCCGCCGACCGCGCGGTCGCCGAAGTACTCGCCGACGCCGGAGCACTGGACGTCGTCATCCACAATGCCGGGCACCTGGTCACCGGCTATGTCGAGGCGTTCAGCGCCGAGGAGATCGCCCACCTGATCGACGTCAACACCCTCGGCGTCCAGCGGCTCAACCGCGCCGCGCTGCCGCACCTGCGCGGGCAGGGCGGCGGCACCCTCCTCTACGTGGGCAGCACCATCCCGGTGACCACGCCGCCGTTCCTCGGCCCGTACGTCGTGTCGAAGGCGGCGATGGACTCGCTGGCCCTGGTGACCTCCTACGAGGTGGCTCCGCTCGGCATCGAGACGGTGATCGTCATGCCGGGGGCCTTCACCCAGGGCACCGACCACTTCCCCAGCGCGGGCCGGCCCGCGGACGCCGCCGGCGTCAGCGCCGGCTACCGGGTCCTGGACCCGCTGGTCGCCCGCAACGAGGAGGCCACCGAGGGCCTGTTCGCCCCGGGCACCCGGGCCGACCCCGTGGTGGTCGCCGAGGAGATCGCCAGGATCCTGTCGCTGCCCTTCGGCGAGCGCCCCTTCCGCAGTGTGGTGGACCTGACCCGCTCCTTGGTCGAGCAGGCCAACTCCGCGGTGTTCGACGCCCGCTCGGACTTCGTCCGGCGGATGGGCTTCGAGGAGGTCCTGCACGTCGCCCACGCGCCGCAACATCTGTAAAGACCCGTAAGGAAACGACAACATGACTGACAGTCAGCTAGACCACATCTCCGACCTGTTGCTGAACTCACCGCTGGACCTGGGCGGCGACGTGCCGAAGATGCGCCGCGTCTTCGACGAGATACTCGGCTCCGCGCCGCTGCCCGCCGACGTCCGCACCCGGACCGTCGAGCTGGGCGCGGTGCCCGCCGTCGAGGTGCGGGCCGGCGCCACCGCGCCGGCCGCCGGCACCGTGCTGTACTTCCACGGCGGCGCCTACGCGCTCGGCTCCGCCGCCGCCGGCGTCGGCCTGGCCTCCGAGATCGCCCGGCGCACCGCGGCCACCGCCCTCTGCGTCGACTACCGGCTCGCCCCCGAACATCCCTTCCCGGCCGCCGTGGACGACGTCCTCGCCGCCTACCGGGCACTGCTCGACCAGGGCACCCCGGCCGGGTCGGTCGCGGTCGTCGGCGAGTCGGCCGGCGGCGGCCTCGCCCTCGCCCTGCTGCTGGCGGTCCGGGACGCGGGACTGCCGCAGCCCTCGTCCGCCACCGTCCTGTCGCCGTGGACGGACCTCACCCAGTCCGGCGCCAGCATGACGACCCGGGCCGACACGGATCCGGCGCTCACCCGGCAGGCCCTTGCGACCCGGGCCGCCGACTACCTCGCCGGCGCGGATCCGCGCACCCCGCAGGCCAGCCCGCTCCACGCCGATCTGCGCGGCCTGCCGCCGCTGCTGATCCAGGCCGGCGGCCGGGAGATCCTGCTCGACGACGCCCTGCGGCTGGCCGCGCGGGCCGCCCACGCCGACGTCCCGGTCACCCTGCGGACCTTCCCCGGGGCGCCGCACGTCTTCCAGGGATTCGCCCCGGTGGTCGACGAGGCCGCGCGCGCCCTCAACCAGGTCGCCGCCTTCATCGGCGACCGGCTCCGGCCGGAGGGACGCGCGTGAAAGCCGTACGTTTCCACCGGTACGGAGACATCGACGTGCTCGGCGTGGAAGACGTCCACGTGCGCCCGCTCGGCCCGCGGGACGTCCTGGTCCGGGTACGGGCGGCCGGGATCAACCCGGGCGAGGCCAAGATCCGCACCGGGGCCCTGCACGAGCGGTTCCCCGCGGTCTTCCCCTCCGGCCAGGGCAGCGATCTGGCCGGCACCGTCACCGCGACCGGGGCCGCGGTGACCGGCTGGGCCCCCGGGGACCCGGTCCTCGGCTGGTCCTGGGAGCGCTCCAGCCACGCCGAGTACGTCGTCGTCCCGGAGGACCAGCTCGTCCGCAAGCCCGACGCTCTGCCCTGGGCCGCCGCCGGCGCCCTCTACGTCGCGGGCAGCACCGCCTGGGCCGCGATCGCCGGCGTCGACCCGCTGGCCGGCGAGACCGTCGTGGTCAGCGGGGCCACCGGCGGGGTCGGCAGTCTCGCCGTCCAACTCCTGCGCCTGCGCAGGGCACACGTGGTCGCGATCGCCTCCGCCCGGCACCGGGACTGGCTGGAGTCCCAGGGCGCCACCCTCGTCGGCTACGGCAGCGGGATCACCGAACGCCTCCGCCGGACGGTCGAGGGCGACGGGGCCGGCACGGCCCACGCCTTCCTCGACTTCCACGGCGGCGACTACCCCCGGATCGCGCTCTCCCTGGGGGTGCTGCCCCGCCGGGTCAACACCCTCGACCACCGCGCCGCCGCCGACCTCGGCACCCGGTCGCGGGGCAGTGCCGAGGGCACCGGCCAGGCGGTGCTGACCGAGCTGGCCGGGCTGGCGGCGACCGGCCGGATCGAGGTGCCGGTCAGCCGGACCTGTCCGCTGTCCGAGGTCCGGGCGGCCTTCGCCCACCTGGAACACGGCCATCCGCTGGGCAAGGTCGTCCTCCTGCCGCATCCCGCCTTCGACAAGTAGGCGAACGACAGCCCTTCGCCGACGCACCGCTGTTCGCCGTCATCCGTCTACGATCAACCGCCATGGACTGGCTGGAGCGGATCGCCGCGTTGCGGCAATGGACCAGGAACGGGACCCGCGCGCCCCACAAGCCGCTGCTGCTCCTGTACGCCCTCGGCCGGTTCCAGCGGGACGCGGAAAGCGGACTCGACGGCGGACTCGACGGCGGACTCGACGGCGGAGTGGACGACAGACCTGACGGCGGAGTCGACGACGGACTGCGGTACAGCGTGGTGGAGGGCGATCTCCAGCGGCTGCTGACCGAGTACGGGCCGCCGAACCGGACGACGCCCGCGTATCCCTTTCACCACCTCGTCAGCGACGGCGTGTGGGAGGTGCGGACCGACCGCGGGACCGGCAGTCCGGGGAGCAGGGCGGGGGAGCTGCGGGCGTCCGGGGCCACCGGCCGGCTCGCGCCGGAGCTGCGCGCGGCACTGCGGAGCGAACCGCCGCTGCTCGGCGCGGTCGCGCGGCTGCTGCTGGACACGCACTTCCCGCCCTCCCTGCACACCGAACTGTGCGAAGCCGTCGGCCTGGACCTGGAAGTGACGGAACCGCTGCCCGCGCGGCCGGCCCGCAGGCAGCGGGATCCGCGGATGCGGGAACGAGTGCTGACCGCCTACGAGTACCAATGTGCCTTCTGCGGTTACGACGGCAGGATCGGCGCGGTACCGGTCGGCCTGGAGGCCGCGCATGTGCGCTGGTGGGCCTTTGACGGGCCCGACGACGTCGAGAACGGGCTGTGCCTGTGCTCGCTGCACCACAAGCTGTTCGACAAGGGGGTCCTCGGCGTGGGCGACGATCACCGCATCCTGGTCTCGCAGCGCTTCGTCGGCCACAGCACCGCCGCCCGTACGCACGTCATAGCCCTCGCGGGCCGCCCGCTCGTCGGCCCGCAGCCCGGGGTGCGCCCGGTCGCCGCCGCGCACCGCGACTGGCACACCCGGCAGGTCTTCCACGGCGATCCCCGCCCGGCCGCAGCCGGCTGACCGCCGCGCCGCACGGACGAGGCGGCCGGCTGACCACCTCTCCGTAAGGACGGGCGGAGCGGCACCACCCGCCCGGCCCAGCCCGCCGGGCCGGTGCCCGCCGCCCCGGCCAGGATGGACGGCAGACGCGCCGACCGCCCGCCCACCCGTCCAGGAGGCCCATGTGAACGACGCGGACGACCGGTCCCCCACCTCCGAACCGGCCACTCCCGAACTCTGCGACTTCGAGGACGCCGACCGGGGCCTGGTCGCGCCGCCCCGGCTGGCGGACCTGCTGACGGGCCGGGCCGGCCTCGACGGCATCGAGCACAGCGGGGACCCGGCCATGCTCCGGACCCTGCTGTCGGTGCTGGACCAGCCCGTGCCCGACTTCGCCATCGTCACGCCCTGACCGCCGTCAGTCCGTGAACGGCGCCGCCGGCAGACTCTCGGTGGCCCCGGGTCACCGTCGTGGTGGTGGCCGGCGTACATGCCGATCGGCGCCGTGGCCGGTCACCAGCTGACCGGGACTTCGCGCAGGCCGCCGACCAGCAGGCCCTCCGTCTTGCGCAGTTCGGGGGCGGGGACGGCGAGGCGCAGGGTGGGTACGCGGGTGAGGAGGGTCTCCAGGACGACCTGGAGTTCGGTACGGGCCAGGGCCTGGCCGAGGCAGGAGTGCGGGCCCGCGCCGAAGGTCAGGTGCGGGTTGGGGGTGCGGGCCAGGTCCATGTCGGCGGCGCCGGTGAACGCCTGCTCGTCCCGGTTGGCGGCCGGCATGCTGCACACCACGGTGCTGCCCCCGGGCACGGTCCGGCCGTCGATCTCGATGTCCTCGCCGACGTAGCGCCGCAGGCCGAAGCCGAGGTTGGCGTCGAAGCGCAGCGACTCCTCGACGGCGGTGCGTACCAGCGACGGGTCGGCCAGCAGCCGTTCCCAGCGGCCGCGGTCGACTAGCAGCATCGCGACCATCTTGCCGATCATGTTGGCGGTGGTCTCGTGGCCGGCGACCAGCAGACCCATGCCGGTGGCCACCAGTTCGGCGTCGCTCAGCCCGTCGTCGTCCTCGTCCGCGCCCTCGGTCTCACTCTGGCCTTCGGTGATGAGGGTGCCGAGGAGGTCGTCGGACGGTTCGGCGCGCTTGGCGGCGACGTGCCCGGACATGTAGGCGACGAACTCCTCGTGCGCGGTGCGGATCTCGTCGGCGGTGTAGCGGGTGACGCTGAGGAACGTGTCGGACCAGTGGGAGAAGCGGTCCCGGTCGCCGGCGGGGACGCCGAGCAGGTCGCAGATGACGTAGACGGGGAGCGGGAAGCCGAGGCTCGCCCGCAGGTCGGCGGGGGCGCCGGCGGCGAGCATCGCGTCCGTCAGGTCCTCGGCGAGGCGGGTCATGCCGGGGCGCAGCGCGGTCATCCGCTTGGCGGTGAAGTACTTGCCGACCCGGCGGCGCCAGCGGCCGATGTCCGTGCCGGACCTGGTCGAGGCGTTCGGGCTGGCGCCGTCCACCTTCACCCGGCAGACCACCGCGCTGCTCCGCGACCGCCTGGTGGAACGCACGCTGGACCCCAACGGCGGCATCGCCCGCAAGTTCCGGATCACCGACGAGGGCCGCGCCCGGCTGCGCGCCGACCGGGACGCCATCGTGACCGGGCTGGCCGACGTCCTCGGCGACTGGCCCGCCGACCGGCTGACCCGGTTCGTCGCGGACCTCGAGCGGTTCAACACCGACATCGAACAGCGCACCGGGCGGCCCTGGCCCCGGTGACGCGGCCGGCGGCCCGCGCGCTCACCGCGTATCCGTGAGACCCCCCGTCACCGCGATCACCTCGCCGACCGTGAAGCTGGAGTCCGCGTCCGAGGCCAGGTAGACGTAGGCGGGCGCCACCTCCTCGGGCTGGGCGACCCGGCCCATCGGGGCGGAGCTGCCCAGGTTGGTCAGGTAGTCGTCGGGGAAGCGCTGGCCCGCCACGTTGAGCACGGTCCAGGTCGGCCCCGGCGAGACGACGTTGGCGCGGACCCCGCGCCGGGCCAGGTGGGCGGCGATGGACTTGGTGAAGACGACCACGGCGGCCTTCGAGGCGGCGTAGTCCATCATCATCTCGCTGCCCTTGAGCGCCTCCTCGGAGGCGGTGGCGATCACCGCGTCACCGTGCGAGAGGTGCGGCAGGGCCGCCATCACCAGGTGGAAGTAGGAGTAGACGTTCGTCTTGAAGACCCGGTCGAAGTCCTCGGCGGTCAGGTCCGACAGGTCGTTCTGGCTGTTCAGGTACGCGGCGTTGTGCACCAGCACGTTCAGCCCGCCCAGCTCCGCCACCGTCCGCCGCACCGCGTCCGCGCAGAAGTCCGGGTCGCACAGGTCGCCCGGCAGCAGCAGACAGGTACGGCCCTCCTTCTCCACCGCTTCCCGCGCCTCGTCGGCGTCCCGCTGCTCCTCGGGGAGGTACACGATGGCCACGTCCGCGCCCTCACGGGCGTAGAGCACGGCCACCGAGCGGCCGATGCCCGAGTCGCCGCCCGTGATCAGCGCGACCTTGCCGGTCAGCTTGCCGGAGCCGCGGTAGTTCGGGGCGAGGTAGCGGGGGCGGGTCTCCATCTCCGCCTCGATACCGGGCCGCCGCTGCCGCCGGAACCGGTACGGCGGCGACAGCTCCGCCTCCTCCTGCGGCATCGCCGGGCGCTCGTGCGGCCCGCGTCCCGTGGCGTTCCCTTCCGGCATGGCTGATCCCTTCACTGACGAACGGCTTGCGGGCGCCCCCCGGATCCCTGGACTCCGCGTGTCCGCGCCGCACCGGATCAAACGGGGTGCGTACGGATGCGTACGGGTGCCTACCGAATGCGTACGGGTGCGTACGGGTGCCTACCGAATGCGTACGGGTGCCTACGGGTGCTTACGGGTGCCTACGAGATGCCTACGGGGTGTCAGGAAGGTCCTCGTGCACGACGTCGGCGAGCACGCAGCTGACGTTGTCGGGGCCGCCGCACCCGTTGGCCCGGTCGACGAGTTCGCGTACCGCCCGCTCCGGGTCGGCCGCCGGCAGCGCGCCGACGGCCTGGACCCGGGCCAGCGGCATGCCGAGCCGGCGGAGCCAGGCGACCAGCCGGGCCTGCTCCAACTGCTCCGGGGCGTAGTGGCGGTAGCCGGTGCCGGGGTCGACGCGGGCCGGGACCAGCAGACCGAGTTCGCCGTAGAGCCGCAGCGCCTTGGGCGACAGCCGGGACGCCTTCGCGAAGGCCCCGATGGTCAGCAGACCGGCCACCTCTGCCCCCTTCCTCCACCGGGCGCGGTGCCCGGCCACGACGATCGTGCGGCCTGCCCCAAGGGGAAGGTCAACGGACGGGAGGGGACGGGCGCCGGACGAAGACGCACCGGCTGCCAGACGGAAGTCAACCGGCCGGAACCGGCGGATGCCAGACGAAGATCTCGGTGCTCGGTCCGCGGGCGGCGAACAGCCCCCGCGCCGAGTGCTCCGCCAGCAGCCCGCGCAGGTCCGCCTCGAAGTCCGCGCGGCGCGGGCCGAACAGGTGCGGCGTGGAGAACGACATCGAGAAGACCTCGGCGACGACCTCGTCCGACGTGCGCTCCAGTACGTTCCCGGCGGGTACGACATGGCGGTCGGGCCCGGTGAACCCGGCCCGCGCGAACACCTCCGCCTCGCCGCCCGGCGTGCCCCGCGGCAGCGTGCCCCGCCCGGCCCGCCGGACCGGCCCGAGATACCGGGCGACCAGCTCCCGGATCTCCGCGTGCGGCACGGCGGGGTGCGGAAGGCCCTCCGCGCCGAAGGGCTCCGGTTCCGTCTTCAGGTCGGAGACGTGCAGCAGCACGCCCCCGGGCCGGAGCATGTCGCGTACCGTGGCCGCCACCCGGTCGCGGTCCATCCAGTGGAAGGACTGGGCGAAGACCGCGACGGTGAACGTGCCGAGCCCCGCGGGCAGTTCCTCGGCCCGCGCCCGCACCCACCGCGTCTTCCCGCCCACCCCGAGCCCGGCGGCCGCGCGCCCGGCCTCCTCAATCATCCCGGGGTCCGGGTCCACCCCGACGACCTCCCCGAACAGCGGCGCCAGCGGCAGCGCGAGGGTACCCGGACCGCACCCCACGTCGAGCAGCCGCCCGCGCCCGTCGAGCCCCAGCGTCCCGGCGAGCACGTCCACCAGACCGGGGGCGTACGGGAGCCGCCCGCGCCGGTAGTAGGCGGCGGCACCGGCGAACAGCGTCTCGTCCCACTCCCAGAGGCCGACCGGATCGGCCGGGACGACCGGAACGGCCGGGACGACCGGAACGGCCGGATCGGCCTGATCGGCCGGGACGACCGGATCGTCGGGATGATCGGGCTGGTCGGATCCGTGGGGCATGTTCGGACCGTAACAGACAGGACAGTCAGCTCACTTTCCGTCGCCCCCGCCGCCCCCATCGCCCCCATCGCCCCGCGCCTGCCCTCGCCCCGAAGCCCTCAGTCAGCCCCCAGTCAGCCCTCAGTCAGCCCCCAGTCACCCCCCGACCGTGAACCCGATCCCCGCCCCGCCCCCCTCCCGCCGGTAGGCGAACGGTGCCCCGCCGTGCGCCAGGGCCACCTCCCGCACGATCGACAGACCGAGCCCGGAGCCGGGGCGGGAGCGGGCGGCGGGGGCCCGGTAGAAGCGGTCGAAGACCCGGGTCAGGTCGTCGTCGGCGATCCCGGGCCCGCGGTCCAGGACCTCGACGCGGACGGTGCCGGGCCGGGCCGGGCCCGCGACGACGACCTCGATCGGGGCGACGCCGTCCGGATCGAACTTGGCGGCGTTCTCGACCAGGTTGGACAGCGCCCGGGTCAGCATGGCCGGCCGCCCCTCGGTACGGGTGTCGCCGCAGGCCCGCACCGTGATCTCGCGCCCGAGGCGGCGCCGGGCCAGGGCCGCGGCGTCGTGGGCGATCTCGGCGACGTCGACCCGCTGCGGCGGCTCGGTGTCCGACTGGCCGGCCGCCAGGTCGACCAGCTCGTTGACCAGGTCGGTCAGCTCCCGGGCCTCCTGCCCGAGGTCCGCGACCAGTTCCTCGCGGGCGGCGGGCGGCAGCTCGTCGATCCGGCGCAGCAGCGAGATGTTGGTCCGCAGGGAGGTCAGCGGCGTACGGAGTTCATGGCCCGCGTCCTGCACCAGCCGCCGCTGGTCCTCCTCCGACTGGGCGAGCCGGCCCAGCATCCGGTCGAAGGCGCGGCCCAGCCGGCCCACCTCGTCGAGTCCGTTGACCGGCACCTGGATGCCGAGCCGGCGGGTGCGGGCGACGTCCTCGGCGGCCGAGGTCAGCGCCACCAGGCGCCAGGTGATGCGCCGGGCCAGCCACCAGCCGAACAGCCCGGCCAGGGTCACCACCACCGCCATCAGGATCAGCGACTGCCGCTGGAGCACCCGCAGCAGGTCCTCGGTGTCGCTGAACTCCTGCGCCACCTGCACCGCGCCCCGCCCGCCGCCGAGCGCGACCGTCGCGATCCGGTACACGTCGTCGCCGACGTCGATGTCCTCGTGCTGCACCATCCGCCCGGCCGCCGCGGCCCCGGCCGTCTCGCGGTCCGCGCCGGTCACCGGCAGCCGGGGCCGGGACGGGTCCCAGACCGCGCCGTCCGCGCCGAGCACCTGCACATCCGTCCGGGCCGGGCGGACGATGTCGTGCCCCGGCGCGGAGGACGAGAAGTCCTCCGGTGTCATCCGCTGCTGTCGGACCTCGTCCCGCAGGTCCTGCACGATCTGGTCGAAGACGGTCTCCTGGTCGACCCGCACCAGCCGGGCGGCGGCGCTGTACGACACCACCCCGACCAGCACCGTGACCACCGCCGTGAGGGTCGCGAACGACACCGCGAACGTGGTCCGCAGCGAGGTGAGCCGGGGCCGCCGCACGGCCACCGGCCGCGGTCGGTCGTCCTGGGCCACGGCTCAGCCCTCCCGCAGCACGTAACCCACGCCGCGCACCGTCTGGATCAGCGGCGGCGCGTCCGGCTCGTCGAGCTTGCGGCGCAGATAACCGACGTAGACGGCGAGGTTCTTGGAGCCGGGGCCGAAGTCGTAGCCCCAGATGCGGTCGTAGATGGTGGCGTGGTCGAGGACCACGCCGGCGTTGCGGACCAGCAGTTCCAGCAGCTCGAACTCGGTCCGGGTCAGCTCCAGCTCCCGCTCCCCGCGCCAGGCCCGCCGGGCCCCCGGGTCCATCCGCAGTCCTACGGCCGTCAGGGCGTCGGACGCGGGCTTCGGTGCGTCGCTCACCGCCCCCGCGCCCCCGCTGAGGCCTATGCCGCTGCCCGTCCGCCGCAGCAGGGCGCGCAGCCGGGCGAAGACCTCCTCGACGTCGAACGGCTTGACCACGTAGTCGTCGGCGCCCGCGTCCAGTCCCGCGATCCGGTCGGCGGTCTCCACCAGCGCGGTCAGCATCAGGATCGGGGTGGGATCGCCCTCGGCGCGCAGTGCCCGGCAGACCTGGAGGCCGTCGACGCCGGGCATCATCACGTCCAGCACCAGCACGTCGGGCCGCTCGCGGTGGGCCTCGGCCAGTGCCCCGGCCCCGTCGGCGACCGCGACGACCCGGTAGCCCTCCAGGGTGAGGGCGCGTTCCAGGGCGTTGCGGATGGCACGGTCGTCCTCGGCGAGCAGGACCGTCTGGGGCGTCGGGACCGGCTGGGCGCTCTGAGCTGTCTGGGAGGGCACCCACCCAGTCTGCCAAGCCGCCGCGCGGCGCACCGGGGCACTAGGGGCCTGTCGTTTGGATCACGCCGCAGACGCGGGGCCTGGCACGCGCATCTGCGGCGTTGTCGTCACTCGCCGACGCTCCGCGTCGACTCCCTCCTCCGCCTTGCAGCTGCACGCACCAGCCCCCGCTCACGGCGTCGAAAAGTGGCCGCCGATGCCCTGCGTCCTGATCCAAACGACAGGCCCTAGCCCCGGTGACCTCGCTTCTTACCGCTTCCTCACTCGGCCGCCCGCAGTGCGGCCAGCCGCTGCTCGAACGGCAGGACCTGCTCGAACGAGTCCCGCCCGGACCGTGGCCGGGCGGTGGCCGACAGCCCGCTCACCAGCGCCGCCAGCTCACCCCCGGCCCGCTCGATCCGCGCGTCCAGCCCTTCGGCGCCCCAGTCCTCGGAAGCGGCGTAGACCCCGGTCGGGACGACGACGGCCTTCAGGTGGGCGAACAGCGGCCGCAGCGCGTGGTCGAGGACCAGGGAGTGCCGACCGGTGCCGCCGGTCGCGGCGATCAGCACCGGCTTGCCGGTCAGCGCGTCGGGTTCGTTGACGCTCAGCGCGTCGAAGAACGACTTGAACAGCCCGCTGTACGACGCGGAGAACACCGGCGTGACCACGATCAGCCCGTCCGCCCCGGCCACCGCCTGGAACACATCGGCCAGCTCCGGCTCGGGAAACCCGCTGGTGAAGGTGTGCGCGATCGGCACCGCGAGGTCGCGCAGCTCGACCACCCGGACGTCGGCCGCGGCGTCCCCGGAGGCGGCGGCGGTGGCCAGCCGGTCGCCCAGCAGCCGGGTGGAGGACGGGACGCTCAGCCCCGCCGAGACGACGACGAGCTTCATGACGAGATCACCTTCTCCTCGGTGGCGAGCAGGGACGCGTGGGTGGGCGCGTCCGGCACACCGGCCGCCCGCCCCTTGGCGAACTCCTCGCGCAGCACCGGCACGACCTCCTCGCCGAGCAGGTCGAGCTGCTCCAGCACCGTCTTCAGCGGCAGTCCGGCGTGGTCCATCAGGAACAGCTGGCGCTGGTAGTCGCCGGCGTACTCGCGGAACGCGAGGGTCTTCTCGATCACCTGCTGCGGGGAGCCGACGGTCAGCGGGGTCTGCGCGGTGAACTCCTCCAGCGACGGCCCGTGCCCGTAGACCGGGGCGACGTCGAAGTACGGCCGGAACTCGCGCACCGCGTCCTGGCTGTTCTTCCGCATGAACACCTGCCCGCCGAGCCCGACGATCGCCTGCTCGGGGGTGCCGTGCCCGTAGTGGGCGTACCGGTTGCGGTACAGCTCGATCATCTGCTTGGTGTGGTCGGCCGGCCAGAAGATGTTGTTGTGGAAGAAGCCGTCGCCGTAGTACGCGGCCTGCTCGGCGATCTCCGGGGAGCGGATGGAGCCGTGCCAGACGAACGGCGGCACCCCGTCCAGCGGCCGCGGCGTGGCCGTGAACTGCTGGAGCGGCGTGCGGAACCTGCCCTTCCAGGTCACCACGTCCTCGCGCCACAGCCGGTGCAGCAGGGCGTAGTTCTCGATGGCGAGGTTGATGCCCTCGCGGATGTCCTTGCCGAACCACGGATACACCGGCCCGGTGTTCCCGCGCCCCATCATCAGGTCCATCCGGCCGTCGGCCAGGTGCTGGAGCATCGCGAAGTCCTCGGCGATCTTCACCGGGTCGTTGGTGGTGATCAGAGTGGTGGACGTGGAGAGGATCAGCCGCTCGGTGCGGGCCGCGATGTAGCCGAGCATGGTGGTCGGCGAGGACGGCACGAACGGCGGGTTGTGGTGCTCACCGGTCGCGAAGACGTCCAGGCCGACCTCCTCGGCCTTCAGCGCGATGGCGACCATGGCCTTGATGCGCTCGCGCTCGGTAGGCGTCCGGCCGGTGGTCGGGTCGGGGGTGACATCGCCGACGGTGAAGATGCCGAACTGCATGGTCGCTCAACCTCCAAGTTGTTGACCGTTCAACTATAGCTCTGCAACGAGGGGCCGCGTGCGGTTATTCCGGCATCTGGGGTGCTGCGATGCTGTCGGGCATGCCGATCGTCCGCTCCGCCGCCCTCTTCCTCCTCGCCGCGCTCCTGGAGATCGGCGGCGCCTGGCTGGTCTGGCAGGGCGTACGCGAACACCGCGGCTGGCTGTGGATGGCGGGCGGCGTCCTGGCCCTCGGCGCGTACGGCTTCGTCGCCACCTTCCAGCCCGACGCCCCCTTCGGCCGCGTCCTCGCCGCGTACGGCGGCGTCTTCGTGGCCGGCTCACTCCTGTGGGGCGCGCTGGCGGACGGCTACCGCCCGGACCACTGGGACATCGCGGGGGCGGTGGTCTGCCTGGCCGGCATGGCGTTGATCATGTACGCCCCGAGGGGCGACTGACCGGTACCTCCTCGGAACAGCGCCCCCTCTATCCTGATCAGAACCCGCCGCGCCCGAGGAGCCCCGCATGACCTCCGCCTCTCCCAAGCCTTCCATCGCGATCGTCACGGGAGCCAGCAGCGGCATCGGCGCCGCCACCGCCCGCCGCCTCGCCGCCGCCGGCCACCGCGTCGTCCTCACCGCCCGCCGCAAGGACCGCGTCGAGGCGCTGGCCGAGGAGATCCGGGCAGCCGGCCACCAGGCGACCGCCTACCCCCTCGACGTCACCGACCGCGCCGCCGTCGACGAGTTCGCGTCGGCCTTCAAGACCATCGGCGTCCTGGTCAACAACGCCGGCGGAGCCCTCGGCGCCGACCCGGTCGCCACCGGCGACCCGGACGACTGGCGCCGCATGTACGAGACGAACGTCATCGGCACCCTCAACCTCACCCAGGCCCTGCTGCCCAAGCTGGAGGCGAGCGGCGACGGCACGGTCGTGGTCGTCTCCTCCACCGCCGGCCACGCCACCTACGAGGGCGGCGCCGGCTACGTCGCCGCCAAGCACGGCGCCCACGTCCTCGCCGAGACGCTCCGCCTGGAGATCGTCGGCCGCCCGGTGCGGGTCGTCGAGATCGCCCCCGGCATGGTCAAGACCGAGGAATTCGCCCTGACCCGCTTCGCCGGCGACGCGGAGAAGGCCGCCAAGGTCTACCAGGGCGTGGCCGAGCCGCTGACCGCCGACGACGTGGCCGACACCATCACCTGGGCGGTCACCCGCCCCGCCCACGTCAACATCGACCTGCTGATCGTCCGCCCCCGCGCCCAGGCGTCGAACAGCAAGGTGCACCGGGAGGTGTGACCCGCGCCGGCCGTCAGCCCTTCACGCACACGACCTGCTTCAGCCTGGCCACCACCTCGACGAGGTCCCGCTGCTGGTCGATGACCTGCTCGATCGGCTTGTACGCGCCCGGGATCTCGTCCACGACGCCGGAGTCCTTGCGGCACTCCACGCCCCGCGTCTGCTCCTCCAGGTCCTTGGTCGAGAACCGGCGCTTGGCCGCGTTGCGGCTCATCCGCCGGCCGGCGCCGTGCGAGGCCGAGTTGAAGGACTTGTCGTTCCCAAGCCCCTTCACGATGTACGACCCGGTACCCATCGACCCCGGGATGATCCCGTAGTCCCCGCTGCCCGCGCGGATCGCGCCCTTGCGGGTCACCAGCAGGTCCATCCCCTCGTACCGCTCCTCGGCCACGTAGTTGTGGTGGCACGAGATCTCCTGCTCGAAGACCGGCTTGGCCTTCCGGAACTCTCCCCGGACCACGTCCTTCAGCAGCGCCATCATGATCGAGCGGTTGTACTTCGCGTACTCCTGCGCCCAGAACAGATCGTTGCGGTACGCCGCCATCTGCGGCGTGTCCGCGACGAACACCGCCAGGTCGCGGTCGACCAGACCCTGGTTGTGCGGCAGCCCCTGGGCGACGCCGATGTGGTGCTCGGCCAGTTCCTTGCCGATGTTCCGGGACCCGGAGTGCAGCATCAGCCAGACCGCACCGGTCGAATCCGTGCACACCTCGACAAAATGATTGCCCCCACCGAGCGTTCCCATCTGCTTCCCGGCCCGCTCCTGACGGAACTTGACCGCCTCCGCGACCCCGTCGAACCGCCCCCAGAACTCCCCCCACCCCCCGGTCGGGAACCCGTGCAGCCGCCCCGGATCCACCGCCTCGTCATGCATCCCCCGCCCCACCGGGATCACCTGCTCGATCCGCGACCGCAGCCGGGACAGGTCCCCCGGCAGGTCGTTCGCGGTCAGGGAGGTCCGTACCGCCGACATCCCGCAGCCGATGTCCACCCCCACCGCCGCCGGGCACACCGCGCCCCGCATGGCGATCACCGACCCGACGGTCGCGCCCTTGCCGTAGTGCACGTCCGGCATCACGGCCAGGCCCTTGATCCAGGGCAGCGTGGCGACGTTGCGGAGCTGCTGCATCGCGCCGCCCTCGACCGTCGCCGGGTCGGCCCACATCCGGATCGGCACCTGCGCGCCCGGTACTTCCACGTACGACATAGCGTCCCCATTCCCCCGAAAACGACAAAAGGCAGAAAGCGCAAAACCGTAGCCAGTGACAACGAAAGGGATTCCGGACCGGCGTCCGCGGCAGCGCGTGCGATACACATTGTCCCCAGCACCCACCCCCGCGCGGCAAGCGATTAACCAGCGGGGACACTGGAGGCCGCATCACCCGGCCCACCGTCGAGAGGAGCCTGACCGTGCAGCGGAAGGCGTACGTATCCGGCGCCGCCGCCCTCCTCGCGGCGCTGCTGGCCGGCTGCACCGGCGGCTCGGACGGCGGTACGACGGACGACTCCAACCCCGGCGGCTCAGGCACCGCCTCGGCCGCGGCCCAGCCCGGCAGGTACCGCACCCTCCCGGAGCCCTGCTCGGCGGTCGGCGAGGAGTCCCTCGACTCCCTGCTGCCCGGCATCCGGCAGATCACCGACGAGGAGCAGCGCGCGAAGGCGTACGAGGGCGAGGCGACGCCCACCTACGACAATGACCGCAAGGTCGGCTGCGGCTGGAAGGTCGACTCGGCGGACGCCACGGACCATCTGCTCGTCGACTTCGAGCGGGTGGTCTCCTACGACAACGCGGTCAGCGACGACAGCCAGGCCGAGGACCTGTTCGCGGACAAGGAAGAGGCCGCGGACCTGCCCGAACCGACCGCGACCGAGACCGAGACCCAGTCGGCCCCGGAGAGCACCTCCCCCTCCGCGTCGGCCTCCAAGTCCCCCTCCCCCACCGCCACCACCTCCTCCTCGGCCTCCGACTCCGCCTCGGCCGACGCCTCGGCCGACGCCTCGGCCGACGCCACCGCCGACGCCACCCCCACCGATCTCCAGCCCCGGCTGCTGGACGGACTGGGCGACGAGGCGTTCCTCGACGACGAGCTGAGCAGCTCGGGTTCGACCGCGCAGCGGCGCACGGTGACTGTGGCGTTCCGCACGTCGAACGTCATCGTGACCATCGAGTACGCCGAGCAGCCGGCCGTGGCCGGGGCCGTCCCGGACAGCAAGGAAATGCAGGACAAGGCCCGGAAACTGGCCGTCCGGCTGGCCGATTCGCTCGCCGGCTGACGCCTGTTCGGCGCCGGCTCCGCGCGTTTGTGAAGCGTCCGAAGCGGGACCGCGCGCGGTGCGCACCGCGTACGGTGGCCCACCGGACCGTCCCAGACCTGAGTGAAGGAACCATGCAGCGACGAGTGCAGCGAGACCAGCGTGACCGACAGGCGAAGCGTCCGAGCCGTGTCCTTGCCGGCGCGGCCGTCCTCCCCGTGATCGTGTTCGCCGCGGGCTGCTCCTCCGACTCCGGCTCCGACGAGGGCAAGTCCAAAACCGGGGACAGCGCCTCGGCCTCCGCGTCGGCGACCGCGAGCCCGTCCCCGACGGTGCGGGCGGCGGCGTACGGGAAACTGCCGGAGCCGTGCGACGCGCTGGCGAAGAAGACGCTGAAGGAACTGGTGCCGAAGGCCAAGTCCGGCAAGGAGGGCTCGTCCTCCGACACCGCGACGCGCGGCAGTTGCTCCTGGGACAGCCTGGACGACAACGGCGTCAAGGGCTCGCAGTTCCGCTGGCTGAACGTCTCGCTGCTGCGCTTCGAGTCCGACACCGCGCGCGGCGCGGGCGACGACCTGGCGCACGACTACCTGGTCAAGCAGCTCAAGGACGCGCAGGCCGCGGACGGCGCGAAGAGCGTCCAGGTGGATCCCTTCGCGGGCGCGGGCGACGAGGCGCAGATCGTGCAGTACCAGCTGAAGAAGAAGGAAGGCACCTTCAAGCAGCAGACCGCCGTCGCCCGCGTCGAGAACGTCGTCGTCACCATCGACTACAACGGGGCCGGCCTGGCCGGTGACGCGTCCCCGGACGCCAAGGGCCTGGTGACGGACGCGAAGCGGGCGGCCAAGGAGGCGGTGGCCGCGGTGTCGGCCGCCAACGACGCGACCGCCTCGGCGAGCACCTCCGCCGCCCCGTCCAAGAGCACGGCGTCGCCCTCGAAGACCAAGAGCTGACAAACCGCCCTTCTCCCACCGGCCACCCGCCCGCCCGCACACATGTGCCACTCTGTAGCGCGCAACAACAGGCACTGGGAGGGGAGTACGGGTGGCCGGGCCACTTCAGCTGACACGGATGCACCGCGTTCTCATCGGAGTCGTCGTCTCCGGTGCCGTCGTCATCGCGGGGATCGGTTTCGCCGGCTCGTACGCCGCCGTGCTGGACCTGGCCATGCAGAAGGGCTTCGGGAAGTTCAGCTACGTCTTCCCGATCGGCATCGACGCGGGCATCTGCGTCCTGCTCGCCCTCGACCTGCTGCTGACCTGGATCCGCATACCCTTCCCGCTGCTGCGCCAGACGGCGTGGCTGCTGACGGCGGCGACGATCGCGTTCAACGGCGCGGCGGCCTGGCCGGACCCGCTGGGCGTCGGCATGCACGCGGTGATCCCGATCCTGTTCGTGGTCTCCGTGGAGGCCGCCCGGCACGCGATCGGCCGGATCGCGGACATCACCGCCGACAAGCACATGGAGGGCGTCCGCCTCACCCGCTGGCTGCTCTCCCCGCTCCCCACCTTCCTGCTGTGGCGCCGGATGAAGCTGTGGGAGCTGCGCTCCTACGAGCAGGTCATCAAGCTGGAGCAGGAACGCCTGGTCTACCAGGCCCGGCTGCGCTCCCGCTTCGGCCGCTCCTGGCGCCGCAAGGCCCCGGTCGAGTCCCTGATGCCGCTGCGCCTGGCGAAGTACGGCGTCCCGCTGGCGGAGACGGCCCCCTCGGGCCTGGCCGCGGCGGGCATCGAACCGGCCCTGCTGCCCCCGGCGCCCGCGCAGCAGCAGTCCCCGCAGCTCCCGTCCCCGTCCCCGTCCCAGGCGGCGCAGCCCGCCCCGGCCGCCGAGCAGCGCCGCCAGCTCGCCGGACCGCCCGGCCCGGACGAGCAGCCGCCGGTGGGGGACGAGAGCAGCCCGTGGTTCAAGGCCCCGCGCCAGGTGGAGTACCAGGGCGGCTACGACCCGAAGTACGACCCGGCCGAGCAGTACGCCCAGTGGTACGAGGAGCAGCAGCAGGCGGAGGAGTACCGGGACCAGTACGAGGAGGAGCCGCCGCCGCTGGAGCCGTCCCCGGAGGAGACCGGCAGCTTCCCCATCCCGGTGTCGCCGGGCCGCACCCGCGAGCTGGGCGAGGGCGGCGGCACCCCGGCCGCCGAGCCGGACGAGGACGACTACTACCAGGTCTTCCGCAAGTCGGTGCCCGGCGGCGGCTATCCGACGCCCCGGGAGTTCGGCGAGAACGTGGAGGCCGAGTTCGGCACCGCGCTCCCCCCGGACGAGGCCAAACGCATGGTCGCCCGCTTCACCAACCGCTACAACGCGGAACTGGAGGAGGACCACATCGCCTGAGCAGCGGAAAGGGGGCCCTCCGCGGAAGGCCCCCGCCCCGTGCTGCTCCCTTACTCCCTTACTCCCCTACTCCCCGAGCAGGGCCCGCACCCGCTCCTGCCCCACCGCGAGCAGCAGCGTCGGCAGCCGGGGCCCGGTGTCCCGGCTCACGAGCAGGCGGTAGAGCAGGGCGAAGAAGGTCCGCTGGGCGGTCTTGATCTCCGGCGGGAGGTCCTTGGGCGTGGCGTCGGCGGGGAAGCCGGCCTGCACCTTGGGCACGCCGTAGACGAGGTGGCTGAGCCCGTCCAGCGACCAGTGGTCGGCGAGCCCGTCGAGCAGCAGCCGTACCGACCGCGCCGACGCCTCGTCGAGGGAGGCCAGCAGCTCGGTGTCCGGCTGCTCGCGCACGATGGTGCGCTGGTCGGCCGGGACGTGGGTGTTGATCCACGCCTCGGCCTTGTCGTACCGGGGCCGGGCCTCGTCCAGCGAGCCGAGCGGGTCGGCCGGGTCCAGCTCGCTGAGGATGCGCAGCGCCTGGTCGGCGTGGCCGGCGGTGATGTCGGCGACCGAGGCCAGCGTGCGGTACGGCAGCGGGCGCGGGGTGCGCGGCAGGTCACCGGCGGCCGTGCGCACCGCACGGGAGTGCGCGGCGATGTCGGCGGGCAGCGCCGAACCCTCGGCCACCTTGGCGTCCAGGCGGTCCCACTCGTCGTACAGCCGCTGGATCTCCTGGTCGAAGGCGATCTTGAAGGACTGGTTGGGCCGGCGGCGGGCGTACAGCCAGCGCAGCAGCTGCGGCTCCATGATCCGCAACGCGTCGGCCGGAGTGGGCACCCCGCCCTTGGACGACGACATCTTGGCCATGCCGCTGATGCCCACGAACGCGTACATCGGGCCGATCGGCTGCTCGCCGCCGAAGATCCCGACGATCTGCCCGCCGACCTGGAACGACGACCCGGGGGACGAGTGGTCGACACCACTGGGCTCGAAGACGACACCCTCGTACGCCCAGCGCATCGGCCAGTCGACCTTCCAGACCAGCTTGCCGCGGTTGAACTCGCTGAGCCGGACCGTCTCCGAGAAGCCGCAGGCCGTGCAGGCGTACGTCAGCTCGGTCGAGTCGTCGTCGTAGCCGGTGACCGTGGTCAGGTCCTTCGCGCAGTTGCCGCAGTACGGCTTGTACGGGAAGTACCCGGCGGAGCCGGCGCTGCCGTCGTCCTCGGCCGCCGCGCCGGAGCCCTCCTCGGCCTCCAGCTCGGCCGCGTCCACGGCCTTCTGCTGGGGCTTCTTGCCGGTCTTCGGCTTGGTGCGGTACTGGGCGAGGATCGCGTCGATGTCGCCCCGGTGCCGCATGGCGTGCAGGATCTGCTCGCGGTAGACACCGGAGGTGTACTGCGCGGTCTGGCTGATGCCGTCGAACTCCACGCCCAGCTCGCCGAGCGCCTCGGTCATGGCCGCCTTGAAGTGCTCGGCCCAGTTCGGGTGGACCGAGCCCTTCGGGGCCGGGACGGAGGTGAGCGGCTTGCCGATGTGCTCGGCCCAGGTCTCGTCGACGCCGGGTACGCCGTTCGGGACCTTGCGGTAGCGGTCGTAGTCGTCCCAGGAGATCAGGTGCCGCACCTCGTGACCGCGGCGCCGGATCTCGTCGGCGACCAGGTGCGGGGTCATGACCTCGCGCAGGTTGCCCAGGTGGATGGGGCCGGAGGGGGACAGTCCGGAGGCGACCACCACGCGTTTGCCCGGGGCACGTCGCTCCGATTCGGCGATGACCTCGTCCGCGAAACGGGAGACCCAGTCGGTGGTCTCTGTGCTCTGAGCCACGATCGGCACGTCCTTCTTTCTGAACAGGGGGACAGCCCATTCTCACAGACCGCGTCCCGCCGGGGAAAACGGCTTTACCCCCCGTGAGAGACTGGATGGGTCTATCGATCCCCACGAGGAGAACGGCACCCTTTCCTATGGCCTCGGTCACGTCCCTCAGCGACTCCGTCCACCAGCAGCTCGCGTCCGCCCTGTCGGCCACCCGGCCGGAGGCGACCGGCGCGGACCCGCTGCTGCGACGAAGCGACCGGGCGGACTACCAGGCCAACGGCATCCTGGCGCTGGCCAAGAAGACCAAGGCGAACCCGCGCGAGCTGGCCAGCGAGGTCGTCGCCCGCATCACCACCGGCGAGCTGATCCAGGACATCGAGGTCTCCGGCCCCGGCTTCCTGAACATCACCGTCGGCGACCGGGCGATCACCGGCAACCTCGCGGCGCGGTACGCGGACGACACCGGCCGGCTCGGCGTGCCGCTCGCCGCCGAGCCGGGCACCACGGTCATCGACTACGCCCAGCCGAACGTGGCGAAGGAGATGCACGTCGGCCACCTGCGCTCCGCGGTGATCGGCGACGCGGTCCGCCAGCTGCTGGAGTTCACCGGCGAGACCGTGGTGCGCCGGCACCACATCGGCGACTGGGGCACCCAGTTCGGCATGCTCATCCAGTACCTGGACGAGCACCCGCACGAGCTGGACCACTCCGCCGGTGAGGTCAGCGGCGAGGAGGCGATGTCCAACCTGGACCGCCTCTACAAGGCCGCGCGCCGGCTCTTCGACTCCGACGAGGAGTTCAAGACGCGGGCCCGGCGCCGGGTGGTCGACCTCCAGGCCGGGGACGCGCACACGCTCGCCGTGTGGCAGAAGTTCGTGGACGAGTCGAAGATCTACTTCTTCTCGGTCTTCGAGAAGCTGGACATGGAGATCCGGGACGCCGACATCGTCGGCGAGTCCGGCTACAACGACATGCTCGCCGAGACCTGCCGGCTGCTGGAGGAGTCGGGGGTCGCCGTCCGCTCCGAGGGCGCCCTCTGTGTCTTCTTCGAGGACATCCTGGGCCCGGACGGCAACCAGGTCCCGCTGATCGTGCAGAAGTCGGACGGCGGCTACGGCTACGCGGCCACCGACCTCTCCGCGATCCGCAACCGGGTCTTCGACCTGAAGGCGGACACCCTCCTCTACGTCGTCGACGCCCGCCAGTCGCTGCACTTCAAGATGGTCTTCGAGACCGCCCGCCGGGCCGGCTGGCTGAACGACGACGTCAAGGCCGTGCAGCTGGCCTTCGGCACGGTGCTGGGCAAGGACGGCAAGCCGTTCAAGACCCGGGCGGGCGAGACGGTCCGCCTGGTCGACCTCCTCGACGAGGCCATCGACCGCGCCTCCGCCGTCGTACGGGAGAAGGCGCGGGACCTGTCCGAGGCGGAGATCACCGAGCGCGGCACCCAGGTGGGCGTCGGCGCGGTGAAGTACGCGGACCTGTCGACGTCGGCGAACCGGGACTACAAGTTCGACCTGGACCAGATGGTCTCGCTGCACGGCGACACGTCCGTCTACCTCCAGTACGCCTACGCCCGCATCCGCTCCATCCTGCGCAAGGCCGCCGGGACCGGCCCCGCGGCCCACCCGGAGCTGCCGCTGCACGAGGCCGAGCGCGCCCTGGGCCTGCACCTGGACGCGTTCGCGGAGACGGTCGCGGAGGCGGCGGCCGAGTACGCCCCGCACAAGCTGGCCGCCTACCTGTTCCAGCTCGCCTCGCTCTACACGTCCTTCTACGACAAGTGCCCGGTCCTGAAGGCCGAGACACCGGCCCAGGTGGCGAACCGCCTGTTCCTGTGCGACATCACGGCCCGCACCCTGCACCGGGGCATGGCACTGCTGGGCATCAGGACGCCCGAGCGGCTCTGACGCCTCGTCCGTACCACGAGGCCGCGGCCCGTTCCCTCCCCCCGGAGGGAACGGGCCGCGGCGCGTACGCTCGAAGTCCGCCTCAGCACACGCTGCGATGCAGGTCGGCGAAGTCCGAGAAGGCCGCCTTGGTGGCCGGTCCGGCGATCCCGTCGACGGCGAGGTGCGCGTCGAGGTTCACGTTCAGCATCCGCTGGAGCGCCTTGACCGTGTTGGGTCCGACGATCCCGTCGATGGTGTCGTGGTACCAGTCGTGGTCCCGGAAGAACCGCTGCGCCGCCTTCCAGCTGTTGGTGCCCAGCTGACCGTCGATCGTGCCCGGGTTGTACCCGAGGGTGCGCAGCGCGCACTGCCAGTCCTTGGCCTGCGCGGTGCTGAGCCCCAGATTCACCACCGCGAGCGGCGCCACCTGAACACTCCCCGCCTGCTGCACGGGCGCGGCCGCCGCCACCGCCGTACCCGCACCCGCCAGACCGCCGGCCGTGATGCCGACCGCCGCGCCGACCGCGACGAACGCCTTCGTGAGAGCGCGCATGTTCCTCTTCCCCTCCGTCGGGATCGGCATCAGCAGGACCACTTGTTGACGAACGCCGCGAACGCGGCCTTGGTCGCCGGTCCGGCCACCCCGTCCACGACGAGGTCCGCGCCGCCGATGACGTTCAGGAACTTCTGAAGAGCCTTGATCGTGGCGGGCCCGGGGATCCCGTCGACGGTCCCGGCCTCGTAGCCGTACGTGTTGAAGAACCGCTGCGCCGCCTTCCAGCTGTTGGTGCCCAGCTGCCCGTCGATCGTGCCGGGGTCGAAGCTGTAGAACAGCAGATAGCACTGCCACTTCTTCGCCTGCGTGGTGGTCAGCCCGAGGTTGTTCACCGCGAGCGGCGCCACCTGGGCGCTCCCCGCCTGCTGGACCGGCGCGGGCGCCGCCACCGCCACCGCCGCGCCCGCGCCCGCCAGACCGCCGGCCGCGATCCCGACCGCCGCGGTGACCGAGACGAACGCCTTCGTGAGTACTCGCATACCGTTCTGTTTCCCTCCGTACGACGTGCACTGGCCGGACCGAGCCTGGGGGCTGCGCGCCCGGTAGGCCACCGCGGGCGGCCAAGTGACGGCGTCCCGGGACGTCCCGCGCACTGACCTGCTGCGACGCCGGCCGCCGAGTCGCTACCGTGGGACGCACAGCAACGTACGGTGGGGGATACATGTCGCGTTGGAAGCCACTGCCCGCCGAACTCCACCCCCAGGTCCACCACTTGGTCGTACGGCTGCGCAGGCTGAAGGACCGCGGCGAGCTGAGTACGCGCCAGCTCGCGACGAAGACGGGCTACAGCGCGAGGTCGTGGCAGCGCTATCTGAACGGCCGGTCACTGCCGCCCGGCAAGGCCGTCGAGGCGCTGGCCCGAGTCACCGGCGACGACCCGGTCCGGCTGCTGGCCCTGCACGAGACCGCGGCCGGACACTGGGCGGAAGGACGCGCGGCCACCGCCGACCACGCCGCCCGAGCCGGTGCCGACCCGGCGCCCCCGGCCACCGGACGCAGCGCGTACGGGAGTTACCCGCGCGCCCTGATCGCCACCGGGGCGGTGGCCCTGGTCCTGTCCGTCTCCCTGGCGCTGCTGCTGGCCGTGCGGCTCGCCGACACCCGGGCCCGGCTCGCGCAGGCCCGCGCCGCCGCGGTCGCGGCCACCCCGGCCACCGTGACGGAGTCCCTGGTCCCGGTCGTCTACCCCTGCCGGCCACAGCGGCGCGACGGCCACTGGTACGCGGGCCTGAGCCCGACCACGGACACCATCCTGGCGTACACCCACGTCGGCCCCGAGGTGGCCGAGGCCCAGTGCCTGCTGCGCCGGGCGGGTGCCGCGCCCGGTGACATCGACGGCGTCTTCGGCCCGAAGACCCAGCGCGCCGTCATCCGGCTCCAGACCCGCGAAGGGCTGGTCGTGGACGGCGTCATCGGCCCGCACACCTGGCGGGCCCTGCGGGCGGCGGAGTCCGAGTGACCGCGGAGCACACCCGGCTGGTCACGGCGTTGCGGGAGCTGAGATCCCGTACCGGGCTGAGCCTGGCGGCGCTGTCGGCCCGCACGGCGTACAGCAAGTCCTCCTGGGAGCGCTACCTCAACGGCCGCGGCCTCCCGCCCCGAGCGGCCGTGCGGGACCTGTGCCGGATCGCGGCCGAACCGGACGAACGGCTGCTGGCCCTGTGGGAGATCGCCGAGTCGCAGTGGAGCGGCCGCGGCACGGTCGACGCCCCCGCCGGCCCGCCGCCGTCACCTGCCCCGACCCCGACCCCGGCCCCAGAACCAGAACCGCCGGCCGGACGCCCGCCCGGTCGCCGGCGCCGGCTGATGACCGCACTGGCCTCGGCGTACGTCCTGCTCGCCGCCGGCGTGGCCGTGGCTCTCCTCCTGCTGCCGGACCGGGACCCGGCGGACGCCGGACCGCGGCCGGCCGCCGCCCCGCACTCCACCGTCCCGCCGTGCCACGGAACCACCTGCGAGGGCCAGGACCCGCTGCGCCTGGTCTGCGGTATCGGCCCCGCCACCCTCGCCACGCACCGCACCGCCACCGGAGCCCACGTCGAGCTGCGCTACAGCGCGAAGTGCGGGGCCGGCTGGGCCCGCACCTGGGGCACCGCGATCGGCGACCGGCTGGAGCTGACGGGGACCGGCCCGACCCACCGCGTCCGCATCGCCGACCAGGAGGACGCGGACACCTACGTCTACACCGGCATGGCCGCCGCCCGCCCCGGCAGTACGGTCCGGGCCTGCTTCCGTCCCGCGGCGGCGGGCGGCGAACCGGAGTGCGTCACGGCCCGCGTCGCCCCGCCCCGCTCCCCCTCAGCCCCGTAGCCCTGTAGCCCCGTAGCCCTGTAGCCCCGTAGCCCCGTAGCCCCGTAGCCCTGTAGCCCTTCAGCCCCGTGGCGCGGGCTCGCGCAGCGCCTCCCCCAGCCGCCGCAGCCCCTCCCCGATCGTGTCCGGCGTCTGCGTCACGAAGCACAGCCGCATGGTCGAGCGGGCGTCCGCACCGGGCGTACCGGCGTAGAAGGGCGCTCCCGGCACGTACGCCACGTCGTGCCGGACCACCCGCGGCAGCAGGGCCGTCGTGTCGTACGCCGCCGGCAGCCGCACCCACAGGAACATGCCGCCCGCCGGCCGGGTCCACCGCGACCCGGCCGGCAGCGCGTCCGGCAGACCCGCCAGCATGGCGTCCCGGCGCTCCCGGTACGCCCCCGCGACCCGGCGGACGTGGGCGTCCAGGTCCCGGTCGGCCAGATAGCGGGCGGCGGCGAGCTGGTTGACGGTCGGGGTGTGCAGATCGGCGGCCTGCTTGGCCACCGCGCAGGCCCGGCGCAGCGCGGCCGGCGCCCGCAGCCAGCCCAGCCGCAGCCCCGGCGCCATCACCTTGGAGAAGGAGCCGAGCAGCACGGTCCGGTCCCGGGCCGCCGCGTACGACGCGATCCACGGCAGCCGCTCGCCCTCGAACCGCAGCTCCCCGTACGGGTCGTCCTCGACGATCCACAGCCCGTGCCGGGCGGCCACCTCGGCCACGGCGGCCCGCCGCCCGGCGGACATGGTGCGCCCGGTCGGGTTCTGGAAGGTGGGCACGGTGTAGAGCAGCTTGGGCCGCTCCCGCACCACCAGCTCCGCCAGCGCCTCGGGGTCGGGCCCGTGTCCGTCACCGGGCACGGCGAGCACCCGGGCCCCCGCGAGGCCGAACGCCTGGAGCGCGGCGAGGTAGCAGGGGTCCTCGACCAGCACCGTGTCCCCCGGCTCCAGCAGCGCGGTGGCCAGCAGCGACAGCGCCTGCTGGGAGCCGGTGGTGACCAGCAGGTCGTCCGGCCCGGTCGGCAGCCCGCGCGCCGAGGTGCGCTCGGCGAGCGCGGCGCGCAGCACCGGCTCGCCCTCGGTCGTGGCGTACTGGAGCGCCCGTCCGGGCGTCTGCGTGAGCACCGCCTGATACGCGGCGGCGATCCCCTCGGCGTCGAACAGCTCGGGCGCCGGCAGCCCGCCCGCGAAGTTGACGACCTCGGGCCGGGCGGTCACGGCGAGGATGTCCCGTACCGGCGACCCGCCGATCGCCCGGATCCGCGCGGCGAGCGACGGAACGGGGGCGGCGGGCACCGTGGCGTGCTGGGTGAGGCTCATGGCCGACACCCTAGAGAGACGCGTGCCATCTACACCCGCATTTCCGTGATGCGGACACTCAGCCCTTCCGCGCGACCCCCGCGTACACGTTGATGTCCGCGTCGGTGACGTCGTTGATGTCCCGGTAGCGCACCTTCTCGATCTCCTCCAGGCCCGCCAGGTACCCCGGCTCCGGCTGCTCGGGGACGGGCGCGGCGTGGTCCGCCCGCCAGTGGTGCACCGGCACCACCCCGGGGTCGGCCAGGGCAAGGCCGTTCTCCGTGAAGAACCGCTCGACCTCCGCCTTGGACCGCAGCACGAAGGCGAACCCGCGCTCGGTGTACGTCCGCTGCACGGCCCGGATGCTCTCCGGGTTCAGGTCCTCGGTGAGGTGGCTGAGCACGATCCGGCTGCCCGCCGGCAGCGCGTCGATCAGCTCGCGCACGATCGGGTACGCCTCCGCGTCCTCGACGAAGTGCAGGACGGCCACCAGGCACAGCGCGACCGGCTGGTCGAAGTCCAGTGTCTTCGCGGCCTGTTCGAGGATGTGCGCCGGGTTCTTCAGGTCGGCGTCGATGTAGTCCGTACGCCCGTCCGGCCCGCTGGTGAGCAGCGCGCGGGCGTGCGCGAGGACGACGGGGTCGTTGTCGACGTAGACCACCCGGGAGTCGGGGGCGCTGCGCTGGGCGATCTGGTGGACGTTCTCGGCGGTGGGCAGGCCGGTGCCGATGTCCAGGTACTGCCGGATGCCGTCCTCCTGGGACAGCGCGGTGACCGCGCGGCGCAGGAAGTCGCGGTTGTGCCGCACGTCCAGGTAGCCGCGCGGGTTGGCCGCGAGCCCGGCCGCCGCGGCGTTCCGGTCGGCGGGGTAGTGGTCCTTGCCGCCGAGGAAGACGTCGTAGACCCGGGCCGGGTGGGCCCTGCTGCTGTCGATCCTTCGGCGCAGGTCGGCGGGGTCCTGGCTGAGGGCGTCACCGGGCATGGCTGTCTCCGGGAGAAGAGGACGGACGGGACGGCGCAATCACCCTACGCCGCCCGCCTGTTGACTCTTCACCGACCCTTCACCTCACCCCTCCGAGTACTGCTCCCAGCCGCTGCCGCCGAGCGGCCAGCCGTAGTAGTCGGTGCCCGAGGCACTGGTCCGGAACGGCGTCCCGCTGTTGTCGATCTTCACCGTGCCGTGCCGCGACCCGCTGGACCAGTCCAGCTCCAGCTGCCAGCGGACGTCGTGCCCGTTGGTGTGCGCGACGACGTAGAAGACCTCGGGGTCGGACTCGCTCACCTTGTACGGGAAGTCCCGCTGCCCGTTGACGGCGGTGGCCAGCGGGTTGCCGAGGTCCAGCGAGACGTCGAAGGACTTGGTGCCGACCCCGCCCCCGCAGCCGACGCCCATCGTGTACTCGTTCCAGGTCAGCGGCGCGGCGCTGCTGACGACCCGGACGTGCAGCGCCTTCAGGACGACCGTCTCCGCGCCGGTGCCCTGCACGCTGAAGGCGACCCGCTGCCGGTCGGCGGCGACCCCGCCCAGCGTCTTGACCCAGCCGGCCACGTCCTGCTGCGGGGGCGGCTCGTTCACGTTGCCGGGGCTGCGGTCGATCAGGAAGTTCTGCTCGCAGGGCACGTCCCAGTGGTACGGGGTGGTCTGTACGACGAGCGGCACGGCACCGTCGGCCGCCGGGGCGGAGGTGGCGGCGGCGGGCGCGTCCGCGCTCTTGCTCGCGGTGACCCGCGCGCCGGCCCGCGCGGACTTGCCGGCGCTCACACTCGGGGACGCCGACGGCTTGGCGGAGGCCGACGGACCGGAGGACCCGGCGGAGGGCGTCCCGGTGGCGGAGACGGTCGCCCCGGCGGCGTCGGCGTCGTCGCGCCCGCCGTCGCCCCCGTCCGGAAGCAGCGCGACCGCGAGCGCCGCGGCGGCGACCAGCCCGACGCCGGTCCCGGCGTACACCGCCCGTCGGGACCGGAAGCGTCCCCCGCGCGAGGAGCCGGCCGGGGCCGCCTCGCCGACCACGGTGACGTCATCGGAGTCCTGGGCGTCCTGGGCGTCCTGGGCGTCCTCGGCGTCCTCGGACTCGCTCCGCGGTGCGGCGGCCGGAACAACCGTCGTCTCCGCCTCGCCCCCTTTCACCCCCCGCAGCGCGTCCGCCCGGATCCACCGGCGATGCAGCTCCAGCAACTCCTCGGGCGTCGCCCGGCACAGCCGCGCCAGCCGTTCGACGGAGCCGAACTCGGTCGGTACGACCTCCCCCTTGACGTACCGGTGCAGCGTCGACGCGCTCATGTGCAGCCGCTTGCCCAGCACCCCGTAACTGAGCCCCGACCGTTCCTTCAACTCGCGCAGCAGTCCCGCGAAATCGTCCGCCGTCACCGTTTCTCCCACTCCCCTTGTCCCCGCACCGCGTCCCAGACCAAGGACGTTCCTCCTGGTCAGGGTGGTTCCAGCCGTCCCAGCGTCCCGCGTGTGCCGCCGTGGCTGGCGGCCGGGACGACCGCTGCCGCAGGCTGTGATCAGTCAAGCAGCCGCTCCCGGCACCGGTCGAGCGGCACACCTCCCACCAGCCTGTGAAGGGGCTCACCATGTCTGCTCGCACCACCCGGGTCCGCACCCTGTTCGCCGCCGCCACCGTCGCGCTGGCCGCGCTCTCCCTCACCGCCTGCGAGGACGGGTCCGCCACGGGCCTGCGCACCTCCTCCGTCTCCGACACCTCCTCGCCGGCGGCCGGCACGGAGTCGGGCTCCGGCACCGACAAGGGCACCGGCACCGGCACGGGCGGCACCGGGTCCGACACCAGCGCCTCGAACGACGCGGCCGCCGACCCGGACGACAGCACCGCGCAGAACAGCTCGGACGACGACGCGGCGGCGCCCGGCGACTGCTCGGCCGAGGACGTGCGGATCACCGCGACCGAGGTGCCCCGCCCGATCAACCACCTGCTGCTGACCGCCACCAACACCGGCTCCGCGACCTGCGCCCTGCCGACGTACCCGGCGGCCCGGTTCGGCGAGGCCCAGTCCGTGCCGCCGGTCGTGGAGAACAGCAAGCCGCAGGCCCTGACCATGCTGGAGCCGGGCGGCGCCGCCTACGCGGGCGTCCTGCTGTCGGCCGGCGACGGCAGCGCGGAGAACGGCAGCACGGAGACGTCCCTGACGATCCCGTTCGACGACGGTTCCGTCGCCACGGTCACCCTGCCCGCCGACGGCGTGTACATCGACGACTCCCTGAAGGTCACGTACTGGCTGACCGACCAGGACACCGCCCTGACCTACTGATCCTGACGCAGACGACGGGCCACCTCGGTGGCCCAGTACGTCAGGATGTTGCGCGCGCCGGCCCGCTTGATCCCGGTCAGCGTCTCCAGGATGGCCCGGTCCCGGTCGATCCAGCCCTTCTCGGCGGCGGCCTCGATCATCGAGTACTCGCCGGAGATCTGGTACGCGGCGACCGGCACGTCCACGGCCTCCGCGACCTTCGCGAGGATGTCGAGGTAGGGCCCGGCCGGCTTGACCATCACCATGTCGGCGCCCTCCTCCAGGTCCAGCGCCAACTCCCGCAGGGACTCCCGCACATTGGCCGCGTCCTGCTGGTAGGTCTTCCGGTCCCCCACCAGCGACGACCCGACCGCCTCCCGGAACGGCCCGTAGAAGGCGGAGGCGTACTTGGCGGTGTAGGCGAGGACGGCGACATCCTCCCGTCCGATCTGGTCGAGGGCGTCCCGGATGACCCCGATCTGCCCGTCCATCATCCCGCTGGGCCCGACGACGTGCGCCCCGGCGTCGGCCTGCACCTGAGCCATCTCGGCATACCGCTCAAGGGTGGCGTCATTGTCGACCCGCCCCTGATCGTCCAGCACCCCGCAGTGCCCGTGATCAGTGAACTCGTCGAGACACAGATCGGCCATGACCAGCAGCTCGTCCCCGACCTCGGCCCGCACGTCCCGCAGCGCGACCTGCAAAATCCCCTCGGGATCGGTCCCGGCGGTCCCGAGCCCGTCCTTCTTCCCCTCCTCCGGCACGCCGAACAGCATGATCCCGGAGATCCCGGCCTCCACCGCCTCGACGGCGGCCTTCTTCAGCGTGTCCCGCGAGTGCTGCACGACCCCCGGCATCGCCGAGATCGGCACCGGCTCGCGCACGCCCTCCCGCACGAACGCCGGAAGAATGAAGTCAGCGGGATGCAGCCGCGTCTCGGCGACCATCCGACGCATCACGGGAGTACTCCGCAGCCGCCGGGGCCGGGTACCGGGAAATGATCCATACGTCGACATACCACCAACGCTACGCCCGCCCCACCCATGCCTTTGCCGACGACCAGTCGGCCGGACGGCGGACGCCGGGCAGCGTCCCGGCGCTGCTTCAGAACAGCCCCTCCCGGGCGCACCACTCCGCGCATCCGCCCGGCTTGAAGGGCAGCCGGTAATCGCCGGCGAGCAGGTCGTCCGCCAGCTCGGAGACCAACGGGACCGTGAGGAGACCCGCCCGGATCGCGTCACACAGCAACCCGAGGGTACGGCGTACGGCGAGGCCGCGCGCTCGGGCGGCATTCGCGGCGACCCGGTCGTCGAGGACCGCGACGGCGTCCGGCAACGCCTCGGCCAACGCGAGCACCCCGCACTCACCGATGTTGCGCCCGTCTGGACCGACCAACTGCCTCTCGTAGCGGGCGAAGGCCGCGTGCAGCGCGGGGGGTGTCGAGGACGACCGTCTGGATCCAGCCGGCATCGAGGACCGACCCCGGGTACGGGTGTTGTGCGATCCCGTTGCGCAGTTCCTCCGCGACCACGTCCGGGATCACCACGCTGTGCTCCTTGAGCACGACCCTGAGCAGGGGCAGCCACTGTGACCGGGCGAAATGACTCAAGGGCCCGGTGTCCAGGACATAGCTGCGCTGCCCACCGGCGGTCACGACGTCACGTCCCAGATTTCCGTCTCCGGCAGCGGCGGCAGGTCCGGAAGGGATTCCCGCTGGAAACTGCCGCGCAGGAGTCCGAGAGCACGGTCGGCGGTGATCACCTCGTGCCGGTAGAGCCGCAGCACGGCCTGCTCGTAAGGACGCGGCAGAGCGACCGGCACCAGCTCGTCGCGCACGACGAGGTTCTTCTCCACGATGTCGGCCTGCTTGGTCTGCACCCGGCGGATGTCGGCGGCCTGGTCGTTGTCCACCAGACCGGTCTCGACGAGCCTGCGCGCCAGGGTCGCCATGTCCACTCCGTAGTGACTGGCCGCCCGCACCGCCGCGTCCCGCCACATCTCCTCCGGGACGCCGAGCCAATGCGTCCAACGCCTACGCAGGTCTTCGCCCGGCAGCAGGACGGCCCGCGCGAACCGGTCCAGCCTGGCCTCGATGCCGTGCGCCTCACTCGCGGCCACCCGCCAGTCCACGGAGAACTGGTCGGCGATGAGGTAGTGCCCCAGTTCATGGGCGGCGGCGAGGCGACGTCGGCCGACCCGCCAGTGACCGTTGGTCAGTGCGACACCGCCGCGCCTCAGCAGCACCGTACCGGCGTCCGCGCCCTCCCCGAGATCCACCGAGAAGACCAGCAGGCCCAGGCCCGCGACCAGCCGGGAGAGGTCATGCGCGGGCTGCGCCGGCTCCAGCCCCATCATCCGGCGGGCCGCGGCCGCCAGCCCCTCCGCTTCCTCCGCCGTGACCGGGTGGGGCAGCGGTTCCGGCTGCCCGGCGACCAGATCCGGGCAGTGCGAGGTGACGAACTCGGCATCGCGGACCAGCACATCGAGTTCCCTGTCGATGTCCTGGACCGGTTCGTCGGGCCGAGCCCCGCGATAAGAAGCGAGAGCGGGCGGAGCCTCCTCCACGAACCATTCGACCCGGTGCCCCAACTCACGGGCCAGGGCGACAAGTTCCACGGCGTTCACGCGGCGACTGCCCGACTCGATCTTCGCCAGCGCCGTACGGTCCATACCGATGGAGGCCGCCAACTGGGCCTGAGTGACTCCGCGCTCAGCTCTCGCCTGGGCTACCCGTGCACCGATGTCCATGTGTGCGAAATTAGCACAGCGGCCGCGAGCGGGAATGCTACGCGTACTCACACCATCACCCATCGTGGCGCCGACTCGCCCGACCAAGGGACCCGTCGCTCCTGACCACCCTCAGCACGGGCGACCCCGGCGCGTACTCCCCCAGCTCGAACGCCGCATCGCGCCAGACGCCGGCCAGGTTGAGCAGCCAGTCGGTGTCACCGGTGCACGGCGGCGGCACCTCGTCGCCCCGCACCATCGGGAACAGCACCGCCTCGGCCAGCCGCACTGCCCACATCGCGGCACCGGCGTGCGGTTCGACGCCGTGCCCGCCCGTACCCTCCTTCTTGAGGGTCTCCAGCAGGGAGGAGGTCCGGCGGAGCATGAGGTAGGCGTGCTCGTAGGCGGCACGCATGATCTCGTCGGCCGGGTCAGTCACGGGAACCCTCCTCATCCCGGCAGTCCCGGCAGACCGCCCCCTTGGGTGCGCGGAACGGCCGCCCGCAGGGACCCGTGCAGTCCGTCATGGCATACCACTCGGGAGATGGCCCGGTCACCGGAGCGGGCGAAGCCTCGACGACTTCGGCCGGTGGCAGCGGCGGCGGCGCCAACTCCTTCAGGCGGTACGCCAGGAAGCCCGCCGGACGCTGCAACAGGACCGGGAGGTCGGCGGTCAACGCCTGGTACACGGCCGCTCTACTGACCCCGTTCTCCAGCCACTCCACGACTCTGGGCACCAGCCACCGCACGTCCTTCCGCGACAGCGTGAGGCGGTTGTCGGTCCGCCGCAGCCCGACGAGCAGCTTCTCCGCGTTGCGCTGCCGCTCGTCACTCGGCGGACCAGGTTCCGGCTCCGGCTCCGGCTCGGCCGCCTCCACGACCGGAGGAGCCACCGGCTCAACGGCGGCCTCTGGCCGGTCGGACCGCCCCGGCACGTCATGCACATCCGTCCGCGTCACGAACCGCCCTCCGTCGACCCGCTCCCGCACCCGCTCGAAATACCCGGCGGCCTCCAGCTCCCGCAGCGCGAACCCGATCCGGTCCCGCCCCTCGGGAAAACGCTCGGCGAGCGTACGGATGTCGCAGGCCCGGCCGTCCGGCAACGACAGCATGTACACGGCCAGCCCGATGGCGACCAGCGACAACTGCCGGTGCTGGGCGAGGTGGTTGCCGATGATCACGAACCGCTCGGCTTGATACGTGCGTACGTGGGTGACACCCGAAGGGGCGGCGGTACGGGGAACGCCCTGACGCGGACCGAGGGCAGAGATAAGCTCTTGCGCAGCCATAGGGGAAGGTCTGACTTCCTGCTTGGTGAGGCCCTCGCCGTTGGGAGTGCTAGTCCCTGGCGGGGGCCGCATTTGTCATATGCGGCGGAGTCGCCTGCTGTTCCCGAGAGTGCCCGCCCGCGCGACCCCCGCGCCAGCCCGGCCAGCCCGATTCACCCACTCGGGTGACGTACGCCGGGTTTGGTTTGGTTGGAAGGGTTCTTTCCCTCAGTTCTTTGATTCTTTACCGCCCGCCGCTCCGGCCGCCGCCCCACCGGCTCCCGTGTTTCCGGGCTCCGGTCAGACGGGATCGGGATCAATCTCCGCCCACACCGTCTTGCACGGCAGGGGCCCGTCCACGACCCCCCACCGGTCCGCCAACTCCCCGACCAGCAGCAGCCCGTACCCGGACTCGCCGTCGGTCGCCGCACTTACGCCGGGCAGCGCATCCCCCCGGGCGTCGACGACCTCGATCCGCAACACCCCCGTCTCCCCCACGGACAGCCCGAGCCGAAAACTCCGCCCCGCCACCCGCCCGTGCAGGACGGCATTGGCGGCCAGCTCCGCCACCACCAGCCGGGCGGGGTCCACCGGAAGCCCCCACGCCTCCAGTTGTTCGGCGGCGAGCAGCCGGGCGAGACGCGCACCGCGCCGGGTGACGGAAAGCGGTACGGAGAAGTGCCAGGTACAGGTGTTTTGTCGGTTCACATCACAGAGAGTGGCGATGCGTGCGTAGTCTGTGAAGAGAATCGCCCCGTGCGGACGGGGCCTGTCCGAGTGGCGGCCGCATACGTCCGGGACGTACGGCAGGAGGGGTGGGGGCATGAGCGAGTGGGACGCGACGGACCCGGAGGACGCCGAGGCCGGGGGTGTGATCAGAACGGTCGCCCGGCAGTTGAAGCTGTGGCGCGAGTCCGCCGGCCTCACCCAGCCGGAGTTCGGCGCGGCCATCGGATACGGCGAGGAACTGGTGTCGTCCGTCGAACGGATGCGGCGCATTCCTCGCCCCGAGTACCTGGAGAAGGCGGACGAGGTCCTGAACGCGGGCGGCAAGATCGCGGCCCTGAAGAAGGACCTGGCGGACGTCCGGTACCCGAAGAAGGTACGGGACGTGAAACGCCTGGAGGCGGAAGCGGTCGAGATCTGCTCCTACAACAACTCGGTCATCGACGGGCTGTTGCAGACCGAGCCTTACGCGCGGGCCGTCTTCGGTTCCCGGCGCCCTCCCCTCACCGAGGAGGAATTGGAACGCCAGGTAACCGCGCGCATGGCCCGTCAGGGGTCGCGTCCCGCGAAGTGGTGTAAGCGATCACGCGCCTTGCTGCCCGCTGTCCGGCTCGCGACGATCTTTCCGCCG
>NZ_JBQOUX010000070.1:0-42798 GCF_052216785.1 Streptomyces sp. JW3
GTGCCGGGCGCCGCCAGCCGGGCCGCCCCGTCGGTCAGCGCCCCGGCCACCGCCAGGTCGAGCAGGTCGGCGGCGGTGGCCAGCGGCGGCTGCGCCGCGGCGGCGGGGAAGCGGACGGTGCCGTCGACCGTGGGCCGGCGGTGCCCGGCGCGCAGCGCGGGCAGGTCGGCGAGGAGACGGGCCAGTCCGTCCAGGCCGTGGGTCTCGGCGGTGACGACGATGTCCCGGGTGGCGGCCACCGTGCCGAAGGGCAGGGCGGTGGTGAGCAGGACCCGGCCGGTCAGCAGCCGCAGTTCGCGCACGGAGACGGACAGGGGGTGGTCGGTCATGCTCGCTCCTCGCAGGGGGTGGCGGCGGCCGGGCGGGCGGGCAGTTCCCAGTCGGGGCCGGTGGCGTCGGGCAGGGTGTGCCGGGTGGGGGCGCCGTGGAACAGCAGCCCGAGGACGTTGCGGCCGGCCGAGTCGGCGGTCTTGTCCAGGCCGTGCACGGCCGAGTTCAGGAACCGCACGATGTGCACGGGCAGGAAGGCGTCGTCGGCGATGTTCATGTGCGGGCTGTGCAGCGCCGTGCCGGCCAGCCCCTGCACCCGGGTGACGGTGTCCCGGTGCTCGGGGTGGCGGACCCGGAAGGCGCCGACGCTCTCGCGCGGGTCGGCCGCGCGCAGGTCGCGGGCCAGCGCCTGCACCGCCCGGGGGACGTTGAGCTGCCAGTCCAGGCCCTCGGTCACCTCCTCCTTCGGGCCGCGGCGCGGCTCCTCTGCGGCGCGGGACTTGTACCAGACGTGGCGCAGCGCGCCGGGCGCGGTGAGGTCGGTGGCGAGCGCCCAGCCGTAGGCGTCCTCCAGGTGTTCCAGCAGGGCGGCCACGGATGCCTCGGGGCGTGCGGTGAGCGTCTCGTCCACCCGCTGCCGGTCGACCAGCGGGTCGGTCAGGTCGGGCACGCTGTCGATCAGTACGCCGGCCAGCGCCTCGACGGCCGCCTCGTCCAGCTCGGCGTGCCACGCGGTCCACAGCCGGGGCAGCGCGTCGGGCGCCGCCGGGTCGGGCAGGGTGTCCAGCATCTCCACCGCGCGCCGCAGGGAGACGGCGAGGCCGGAGGGTGAGCCGAAGACGCCGTAGCCGGTGGGGTCCTGCTCGTGGAAGCGGACGGTCCGCTCGGTCCGGTCCCGTATCGCGGCCAGGTGGGCGGTGCCCCGCCGGGCGTACAGCGCCTGGGTGAGGGCCTGTTCGCGCAGGGCGAGCCAGCGGTCGACCAGCCGGGGGTGGTTGTTGGTGAAGAACACCAGGCCGAGTGCGGAGGCGTTGCCGAGGCCCAGGCCGCGGCGCAGTTCCGGGTCGAGGCGCACGGCGCCCCGGTCGCGGTGGCGGGCGAGGTGTTCGGCGAGGTCGGCGGCGAACTCCCGCATCAGGTAGGCGGCGAGCATCTGGGCGTGCAGGGGGGCGGCGAGCGGATGGTGGCCGGGCAGCGCGGCGAAGGAGCGGGTGCCGAAGGTGCCGTTGCCGTCCAGGCCGGTGTTGCGCATCAGGTAGCCGACGTCCCACAGGCGGCGCGCGTCGGGCTGCCGGCCGGCCGCGAGGGCCTGAACGACGTGCTCGAACAGCCGCAGGCTGCGGTTGGAGCGGCACCACACCAGGGTGTGCGCGGTGGCCCGGCCGGCGTACAGCTTGGGCAGCTCCCGCCGGGTGTGCGCCAGGTCGGCCTCGTCGGCCACCCCGTCGAACAGGGCGCCGGTCATGTCCCAGTCGGTGCCGACGATCCGGCTGGTACGGCCCGCCAGTTTGGGCGCGAAGGAGAACGCCACGAAGTCGAACGGGCCGGACGGGGTGTGCACGCGGTAGCGGACCCGGCCGCGGGAGCCGGCGTCGACGTCGAACTCCAGGCACTCGACGCGCCAGCGCTGACCGGTCATCCGGTGCACCAGGGCGCGGCTCGCGCTGAGCCGGGTGGGCGGCAGCAGCGCGAGGCGCTCCGGACGCAGCAGCCGGACCGGGGGACGGGTGCGGGTCTCGGTGGGCGGGGCGAGCGGGGGCGCGGGTGTCGTCATGGGTCGGTGGGGGCCTTTCTGGGGCTTTCCAGTGGTACGGGGGAAGGGGCGGCGGGGCCGCTCAGGCACGCAGGCCGAAGGCGGTGCCGTCCAGCCGGAGCAACGGCTCGATGCGGTGGGTCAGCGGCCGCAGGACGGCCAGCGCGCCGGCGGAGGTGATGCGGTCGCGCGGCCCGTGCACGCTGAGCGCGGCGACGGCCCGGCCGTCCTCCCGGCACAGCGGCACCGCGAGGGCGGCGACCCCGTCCTCGGCGTCGTCGGTCGAGGTCGCCCAGCCGGTGGACCGGATGAGCGCGAGGTCGTCGGCCGGCGGCAGCGGTACGCCGTCCCGGGTCAGCCCGGCGACGGTCTCCTCGTCGGCCAGCGCGCACAGCAGCCGGCCGGTGGCGCTGCTGCGCAGTTCGAGGCGGTCGCCCAGGAGCAGGGTGGCGTGCAGCGCCCGGCCGGGCTCGGCGCGCTGCACCACGCGGGCGGTGTCGGCGTCCAGGACGGCGACGCTCACCACCTCGCCGCAGGCCCGGGCGGCCTCGGCGAGCAGCGGGGCGGTGCGTTCGCCGACGCCGGCCTGGCGCAGCGCGGTGTGCCCGAGGTGTGCCGGGCGCAGCGTCAACCGGTAGGAGCCGTCCGGGAGTTGTTCCATCCAGCCACCGGCCTCCAGCGTCACCAGGTGCCGGTGCACCTCGCCGCGCGAGGCACCGACCGCGCGGGCCAGCGAGGAGACCCGGACCGGTTCGTCGAGACCGGCGAGGAAGTCCAGGAGCGCCAGTGCCTTCAGCACGGTGCTCAGCGGGCGGGTCGAGCGGGGCGAGGAGGAGTCCTCACCACCGCTTGTCACTATATGCATGACACTGTCCTTCTCTGAGAGACGCCGGAACTGTAGGTGTCCGTTCCGGGCGCCACAAGAGACCTGTTGTTAATTTCTGGTCTCGTGCGGGGACAGCTGACCGGCTCGTACCGTTCACGGCGGTCCGTGATCGAGTAGGACGTCCGGGTGCGGCGAAGGGGGCGGAGCGTGTTCGCGTGGCTGTTTCTCTGGCTGGTGCTGCTGGGCTGGCTGACCGCCGGGGTGGTGGGGCACGTACGGTGGCGGCGCCTGCGCCGTCCCGCGCGGCACCGCCGCTGGTGGGTGGCGGGGGCGGGTCTGGTCGTCCTGGGGTACGCCCACGCCCTGGCCTACGGCCTCGCGCTGACCCGGCCGGCGGAGATCTGCGGGCAGCGCACCCTGGACGACGACTTTCCGCTCCGGCACGCCCGTGCCGACGTGTTCCCGCCCGATCTGTCCTGCTACTGGTCGGACTCGCTGGGGTACGGGCCGAGCCATCCCACGGCCGCCGGCACATGGGTGATGTGGTGGGGCGCGGCGCTCCTGGTGGCCGGGACGGTGGCCCGGGTGACCGCCCTGCCGTCCCGGGCGCCGCGCTGGGCCAGGGCCGGGCTGGTGCTGACGCCCGCGGTGGCCGCCGTCCTGTGGCTCACCCAGGTGGCGCCGCTGATGCGGATGTCCGCCGTCGATCCCGGCAACGAGTGCTTCCGGTGGCAGGTGGCGCACCTGCACTCGGCGCCGTCCGGTGAGGTCGTGGCGACCGACCGGGGTCTGCTGCCGGTGGCCGTGGACTGCGTCTTCACCGACGGCACGGCGAGTCTCATCCCCCTCACCTCCGTCGGCCTGTGGTCGTGCTGCGCCGCGTTCCTCGGCTGCTGCGCGGCGCTGCGGCCGCTGAGGTCCCCGGTGGCCCCGGGCCGGTGAACCGGGCCCGGGGCCGCGGTGACGCCGATGCCATGCCGTCGAGGGACAGCCGCTGCCCGGCACACACCCTCCCGCCCGGTCCTCCCGGTGCCGCCCCGCCCCGAGCCCCCGGCCAGGACCAGGGCACCGCGACCAGAACGGCACGCCGGTCACACCCGCAGGGGCGTCTTCCCCGCGTCCGGCACCGGGACGTGCTCCAGTGTGGTCAGGCTGGGGTGGCCGGCGAGTTCGGCGTCGGTCAGGAAGCGGGCCAGGACATCGCTGAAGTCCTTGGGCCGCTCCAGGTGGACCACGTGTCCGCTGCCCTTCATGGTGGTGAACACCGCGCCGGGGATGCTCTCGGCGACCGCGCGGGCCCGCTGCGGCGGACACAGCCGGTCGTGCTCCCCGCTCACGCACAGCGCCCGCACCCCGCGGATGCCCTCCGGGTGGTCGAAGGGGTGGCGCAGCAGGCGGTCGTTGGCGGCGGCGTAGCGCTCCACGTCGTGCGGGTCGGCGGCCTCCAGGACCCGGCGCAGCACCTCGGCCGCGCTGTGCGGATGCGCGTCCAGGCACTCCGGGCGCCGGCACACCAGCAGGTCGACCGCGCGCCGCGCGAACTCGGCCATGTCGCCGGTGCGCAGCAGCCGGCTCATCGCCTCCACCGTGGCCCGCGCGTCCCCCGGCAGCGACGGGGTGGCGCCGACCAGCGCCAGCCGGGCCACCCGGTCGGCGTTGCGGTGCGCGTAGCGGTAGGCGATGGCGGTGCCGTAGGACACGGCGATGATGTTGACGCGTTCCAGGGCGAGTTCGTCCAGCAGGTGGCCCAGCGCGTCGCCCATGAAGTCGAAGCCGTACTCGGCGGGCAGGTCGTCCGCCGTGCCCAGTCCGGGCAGTTCCACGTTCACCAGGGTCGCGGCCCGCGCCCACGGCCGCTCGGAGCGGCGGTTGGAATGCATGGTCTGGTACGCGCCGCCCAGCACCACGACCGGTTCCGTCCGGGCGGCCGGCTGTTCCACGACCCGGCAGCCGAAACGGAACCCTTCGAAGACGCTCTGATGGATGAACTCCACAACTACTCCCGCACCTGGTCGTCACGCTTTACCGGCGGTCAACGAGCCGGGCCCGTCCCGGTCACTGCGCGGGAACAGCGGTGCGAACACCTGCGCGGTACGTCCGGCGGGGAGCGGCTCGCGGTCAGCCGCCGTGCACGGTGAGCCGGTAGCCCTCGGGGCCGGTGAAGGTGAACATCGGGCCGAACGGGCTGTCCTGGAGCGGGCCGACGTCCGCCGTGTCCGCCGCCACCAGCCGCTCGCGCAGCGCGCCCGCGTCCGGGGTGCGCAGCCACAGCGCGACGCCCAGGCCGGGGCGGGCGTCGCCGGTGAGGTCGACGCCCGGCAGCGGCTCGCGGACGGCGAACGGGACCGGGCTGGTGGTGAACACGACCGCGCCGGGCGGGGAGGCGGGGGCCCGGCGCAGCCCGAGGCGCTCCTCGAAGAACGCGGCCGCGGCGGGCACGTCGCGCACCTGGAGGGCGATGAAGTCGGGACCTTCGACGGAGACGGACATGATTTCCCCTTGTTGATGTCAGGACTTTGACATCAGTGACTTTAGGCAGCCCGCCGCCCTATGTCAAAATGCTGACATGGAAGAGCGCGTACCCGTCCCCCCGCCCCATCCGGCCCAGGACGTGACCGAACACGTGGGCTACCGCCTCAAGCGCGCCGCCGCCGCCCTGCGCGGCGCCATGGACCGGGCGCTGCGCGAGCACGACCTCACCGTGCCGCAGTACTCCTGCCTGGAACTCCTCGACGAGCAGCCGGGCCTGTCCAACGCCGCGCTGGCCCGCGGCACCTTCGTCACCCGGCAGTCGGCCAACGTCGTGCTGCGCGGCCTGGAGGACGCCGGTCTCATCGTCCGGGCCGCCCACGCCGAACACGGCCGGGCCCTGCCCGTCCACCTCACCCCGGCCGGGCGACAGCGCCTGCACGCCGCCCGCGGCGCCGTCTACGCCATCGAGACCCGCATGATCGAAGCCGTCCCCGCGGAGCGCCTCCCGGCCCTCCTCGCCGACCTCGACACCATGGCGGCGGCGCTCGACGCCTGAGCCGGGTCCGAGGTGCGCCCGGGGCGGACCACCCGGATGCTGGGGGAGTGTCGGCCGCGGTGCTCCCGCCGTGGTCCCCCACCGCCACCGGAACGGACGGGAACGGCTCATGGACAAGGCGCGTCTGGTCGAAGCGGCCTGTGCGGGCACCGCCGGACACGGCGGCGAACGGCCGCTGGCGCCGGAGGAGGTCGGCCGGGTGTTCGACGCCGTCTTCGGCACCGTGGAACGGCCCGGCGCCATCGCCCGAGCCCTGCGCGGCGGCGAGACGGTGTCCCTGGGCAGCTTCGGCGGCTTCCACAGCGAGGACGGCACCGCGGCCTTCCGGCCGGGCACCGCCCTCACCGAGTATCTGCGGGACCGGGTGCGCTGACCCGGCGTGGGCCGGCCGATCCGGCCGTACGCTACGGCCGGTCGGCGTATCCGCCGCCGGCCCCCCGTGCCCGGTCGGCCGGCCGGCGCGTCCCGGTCCCGGCCTCCCACAGGCACCAGGTGGACCACAGCAGCAGCACCAGGAAGGCGGCGAGCAGGGCCAGCAGCAGGACCGTCTGGCGCGCCGACCCGTCGCCGGTGACCATGCCGAGGAGCAGGCAGAAGGACCAGGCGGCCACCCCGCCCGTGTACACGGCCCTGAGCTGTCGCAGCTGCGTCACCGAACCCATCGTCACCCTTTTGGCCGTCCCGTCACCCGTCGCCCACCCGGTACCCCCTGCCGCGCGTTCTACAACGTGCGCTCCAGCCGGTCCGTCATCAGTTTGACGAAGCGGGCGGGCTCCTTGGGCTGGCCGCCCTCGGCGAGCACCGCGAGGCCGTGCAGCAGTTCGGCGGTCTCCACCAGCGCCGTACGGTCCGTACGCTCGGTGTACGCCTCGTTCAGGCCCTTGACGAGCACGTGGTCCGGGTTGAGCTCCAGGATGCGCTTGGTCTCGGGCACCTCCTGGCCCATCGCCCGGTACATCTGCTCCAGCGCCGGGGTCATCTCGTTCGCGTCGGAGACCACGCAGGCCGGGGAGACGGTGAGCCGGGACGACAGGCGAACGTCCTTGACCTCGTCGCCGAGCTGCTCCTTCAGCCAGCCGAGCAGGTCCGCGTAGTCGGCGCTCTGCTGCTCGCGCTCCTGCTCGGACTTGCCGTCCGTGTCCGCGCCCAGGTCGATGTCGCCCTTGGCGACGGACTTCAGCGGCTTGCCCTCGTACTCCCCGACCGCGTCGGCCCACACCTCGTCGACCGGGTCGGTGAGCAGCAGCACCTCGATGCCGCGGTCCCGGAACGCCTCCATGTGCGGGGAGTTCTCGATGCTCTGCCGGGACTCGCCGGTCAGGTAGTAGACCGCGTCCTGGCCGTCCTTCATCCGCTCCACGTACGACTTGAGCGTGACCGGCTCCTCGGCGGAGGCGGTGCTGGCGAAGGAGGCGACGGCGAGGATGGCGTCCCGGTTGTCGGAGTCGGTGACCAGCCCCTCCTTCAGCACCGGCCCGAACTCCCGCCAGAACCTGGCGTACTCGTCCGGCGAGCCGGTCATCAGCTCCTTCACCGAGGAGAGGACCTTCTTGGTCAGCCGGCGCTGCATCAGCTGGATGTGCCGGTCCTGCTGGAGGATCTCGCGGGAGACGTTGAGCGACAGGTCCGCCGCGTCCACCACACCCTTGACAAAGCGCAGGTAGGGCGGCAGCAGCGCCTCGCAGTCGTCCATGATGAAGACGCGCTTGACGTAGAGCTGCACTCCGCGCCGGTAGTTCTGGGTGAACAGGTCGTGCGGGGCGTGGGAGGGGAGGAACAGCAGCGCCTGGTACTCGAAGGTGCCCTCGGCCTGGAGCCGGATGGTCTTCAGCGGTTCGCGCCAGTCGTGGCTGATGTGCTTGTAGAGCTCGTGGTACTCGTCCTCGGACACCTCGTCCCGCGAGCGGGCCCACAGCGCCTTCATCGAGTTCAGCGTCTCCGGCTCGGGCACCGAGCCGTCCTCGCCGGCCTCCGGCACCATCCGCACCGGCCAGGTGATGAAGTCCGAGTAGCGCTTGACGATCTCGCGGATCTTCCAGGCGGAGGTGTAGTCGTGCAGCGCGTCCTCGGAGTCGGCCGGCTTGAGGTGCAGGGTGACCGAGGTGCCCTGCGGCGCGTCGTCGACCGTGTCCAGGGTGTACGTGCCCTCGCCGCGCGAGGACCAGCGGGTGCCCTTGTCCTCGCCGGCCCGCCGGGTCACCAGGGTCATCTCGTCGGCCACCATGAACCCGGAGTAGAAGCCCACCCCGAACCGGCCGATCAGCCCGTCCGCGCTGGTCTCCTCCTTCGCCTCGCGCAGCTCCTGGAGGAACTTGGCGGTGCCCGAGTTGGCGATCGTGCCGATCAGCTCGCCGACCTCGTCGTACGACATCCCGATGCCGTTGTCCCGCACCGTGAGGGTGCGGGCCGCCTTGTCGGTCTCGATCTCGATGTGCAGGTCGGACACGTCGGCGCCGAGTGCATCGTCGCGCAGCGCCTCCAGGCGGAGTTTGTCCAGCGCGTCGGAGGCGTTGGAGACGATCTCGCGCAGGAAGACGTCTTTGTTCGAGTAGACCGAGTGGATCATCAGCTGCAACAGCTGACGGGCTTCTACCTGGAACTCAAACGTTGCGGCCGGCATGGTTGCTGTGCACCTCACAGGTCACTGCTGTCGAAGACTGACGGAGACACTGTAAAACAGCCGGTCATGCCGTACGCACGATTGTCCTCAGGCGGCCATCGGCCGCGGCACCGCGCGTACCGGGGCGGCCGGGGTGCGCGCCGGCGCGGCCGGCAGCCGGGTGGGCCGTGCCGGGGCGCCGGCCGGGCGGACCCGGTACGTCGTCTTGCCGGGGTCCACCAGTGGTCCGTCCAGCGCGATCCGGGCGCCGGCGTACAGCTCCTCGCAGACCGCGGTCGGCAGGGCGACGTAGCAGCCGCCCCGCTTGGTGCGGGAGTCGTACGGCTGCCAGTAGCCGTAGCGGCGGCGGCCGCCGGTGTGCACGGTGACGAAGACCGGGGTGCGCGGGTCGGCGATGACGCGGAGCACCCCGGCGCTGTCCGCCTCGAACGGCACGGCGGGGTAGGGGGCGTCGGGCCGGTAGCTGGGGGTGGCGACCCGCAGGGTGCCCTGGTGCCTGACCGGGAAGCGGCCCGCCGCCCGGCCGCCGCGCACCGGCGCACCGGTATGGTCCGTCGCCGCGCGCGGGGCGGGCTGCGTGACGGTCGGGGCCTGGGCGTGGACGGAAGACATCAGCGGGCGCCTTTCACGGGCAGGAACGCAAGATCACCTGCCCAATCCAATCAGATGTTGATCTCATTTACCCAACTTTCCGTCCGCCGTGTCGCGTTGATCGCGCCGCGGGCCCCGTACCGCTCCCTCGGTGCTCTCGCGCAGCACCAGCCGGTGGGCCACGACCAGGTCCCGGGGCGAGCGGACGCCGGCCGCCGGGGCGTCCTGCGGGGCCGGGTCCGCGGCCTCGTCCATCCGGTCCCGCAGCAGTTCGACGGCGATCCTGGCGACCGCCGCCTTGTCCGGGGAGACGGTGCTCAGTGTCGGCGTGCTGAACCGTCCGCCCTCCACGTCGTCGAAGCCGATCACGGCCACGTCCTCGGGCACCCGCAGCCCGTACTCGTACAGGGTGCGCAACGCGCCCAGCGCCAACTGGTCGTTGAGGCAGAGCAGCGCGTCGGGGCGGGCGCCCGCGTCCAGCGCCCGGGCCACCGCCGCGGCGCCGTCCGGCATCCGGAAGGACGGCACGGGCAGCAGCGCGGCCGGGTCGAACGGGAGGCCCGCCGCGGTGAGGGCGGCGCGGTAGCCGCGGGTGCGGGCCTCGGCGGTGCCCAGGCCCGCGTCGTCCCGGCCGCCGACCGCCCAGATCGCCCGGCGGCCGAGGCCGATGAGGTGCTCGGTCGCCTGCCGGGCGGCCGCCACGTTGTCGATGGCGACGTGGTCCGCGCCCTCCTCCAGCAGTTCGCCGAGCAGCACGGTCGGCGGCGCGCCCGCGCGGTCCCGCAGATCGTCGGCGGTCAGCGCGAGCGGGCTGAGGATGACCCCGTCCACGAAGGTGGAGCCGAATCCGGCCAGCGCCGCCAGTTCGTGGTCGCGGTCCGCGCCGCTCTGGTGGATCAGCACGGTCAGCGAGCGCCGCTCGGCCTCGCGGATGACGTGCCGGGCCAGTTCGGCGAAGTAGGGCACGTCGAGTTCGGGGACGACCAGGGCGATGATGCCGGTGCGGCCCTTGCGCAGATGGCGGCCGGCCAGGTTCACCTTGTAGCCGAGGTGGTCGATGGCCTCCTGGACCACCCGCCGGGTCCGGTCCGAGACATGGACGTAGTCGTTGATCACGTTGGACACCGTCTTCTCGGACACCCCCGCGTGCCGGGCCACGTCCTTGATCCTGGGCCGTACCACCGCGAACCTCCCGTCCCCTCGTGAGCCCCGAGTGTAGATCGCGGCAGGCCGGCGACCGGCGGGCGGTCGCCCGTCCGCTTCTGCGCTCCGGAACGGCTCCCTGGATACCATCCGCCGCAGACTCTTTACAGCCAATGTACATCGATGTAAAAACTAGCCACCGCACCGCGTCAGCCGGTGCGCGCCCCGCCTGCCGGTCCCGGCGGGAGCCACGCGTCCCGTGGTCCCCGCCGGCCGGTACGCGTGTCCGGCCGTCGAAAGGTCAATGATGACTGCGCGATCCCCTGTCCCCGCACCGCCTCCGGCGTCCTTGGCCCCGGCCCACGGCCTGACCCGTCGCCGTCTGCTGGGCGCCGGCCTGGCCGGGGCGGGCACGCTGCTCGCGGCGGGCTCGCTGTCCGGCTGCGCCTCCCCCGCCGCGGCCTCCGGCGCCTTGGCGCTGAGCGTCTGGGACCTGTTCCAGGGCGGTGACGGCCTGCTGATGGACGACATGATCAAGGCCGTGTCCGAGGCGTCCCGGGGCTTCGACGTGGACCGGACGATCCTGGACTGGGGGCCGTCCTACTACACCAAGCTGGCCATGTCGGCCGCCGGCGGCCGGGCCTGTGACGTGGCGGTGCTGCACCTGTCCCGGCTGGCCGGATACGCCCCCGGCGGTCTGCTCGACCCCTTCGACCTGGACGTGCTGGCCGAGTTCGGGGTCACCGAGCGGGACTTCACACCGGCGGTGTGGGCCCGGACCAAGCACGCCGGCACCGTGTACGCGGTACCGCTGGACGTGCACCCCTTCATCGTCTTCTACGACAAGGAGGCCGCGGACAAGGCCGGACTGCTGGACTCCTCGGGCGAACTCGCCCCGATGGGTTCCCCCGAGGCGATGCTGGACGCGGGCAAGGCGCTGGCCGCGGCGACCGGCCAGGCCGGCATCGTGTTCGGGCACGTCAACGACACCGCGCAGAACTGGCGGCTGTTCGCCGCCCTGTACGCCCAGACCGGCGCCGCCTTCACGCTCCCGGACGGCGGCCCGCCGAAGATCGACGTCGACGCCGCGGTCCGGGTCGTGTCGTTCCTCCAGCAGTTGTTCGACGGGCAGACGAACCCCAACGACCTGGACTACTACGCCGGTCTGACCATGTTCACCGGCCGGCGCGGCGGCCTGGCCATGCTCGGCGAGTGGGAGCTGCCGACGCTGAAGCAGGCCGGATTCCCGCTCGGCGCCGCGCCCTTCCCGCAGGTGTTCGACCAGCCGGCCGTCTACACCGACAGCCACAGCTTCGTCCTGCCGCACCAGGACGACCCGGACCCGGCCCGGCGGCGCGAGGCGCACCGGTACGTCGCGGCGATCATCAAGCAGAGCCTGACCTGGGCGAGCGCCGGTCACATCCCCGCGTACCAGCCCGTGCTGGCCGAGCCGGAGTACGCCGCCCTGAAGCCGCAGTCCTCCTACGCGGACGCCGGGAAGGTCGCGGTGCTCGATCCGCCGAACTGGTTCACCGGGGCCGCCTCCAACTTCCAGATCCGGATGTGCCAGCCGCTCCAGTCGGCGCTGCTGGGTGAGCTCACCGCCGAGAAGGCGGTGCGGCAGATGGTCAGCGCGGCGGACGCGCTGCTGAAGCAGCCCGACCCGGTGGCCTGACCGAGCAGAAGGAGTGATCTCCGTGACCACCACCGCACCCCCTGGCACCGACCCACGCACCGGCCTGGACCCCCATGACCCGGCGGGCCCGCGCCGCACCGGCCGCCGGCGCGGCCTCGGCCCGGCCGGCTCCGGCCTGCTCTTCGTCCTGCCGTTCCTGCTGCTGTTCGCGCTCTTCCTGGTCTGGCCGCTGGTCCAGGGCCTGTGGATGAGTTTCACCGACTCCTCGCTGGCGCTGCGCGACACGTCCTTCGTCGGCTTCGACAACTACGCCGAGGCGTTCGGCGACCCGGACATGTGGAGCAGCCTCGGCAACACCGTCTTCTTCACCGTCGTCTCCAGTGTGCCGCTGGTGCTGATCGCGCTGGCGATGGCCCTGCTGGTGCACAGCGGGATCGCCGGCCAGTGGGTGTGGCGGCTGGCGTTCTTCGCCCCCTACCTACTGCCGGTGACCGTGGTGACGCTGATCTGGAGCTGGCTGTACCAGCCGGATCTGGGCTTCGCCAACCAACTGCTGGACACCCTCGGCCTGGAACCGGTCGGCTGGCTGTCCGACGAGTCGGTCGCGATGTGGGCGATCGCCGCCCTCACCGTGTGGTGGACGGTCGGCTTCAACTTCCTGCTCTACCTGTCCGCCCTCCAGTCCCTGCCGACGACCTTCGACGAGGCGGCGGCGCTGGACGGCGCCGGGGCGTGGCGCCGGCTGTGGTCCATCACCCTGCCGCAACTGCGGCGCACCACCGCACTGGTGGCCATGCTCCAGGTGCTGGCCTCGCTGAAGGTGTTCGACCAGATCTACATCATGACCAAGGGCGGGCCCAACGGGTCGACCCGGCCCGTCCTGGAGTACGTGTACGACGTCGGCTTCACCGGCTACCGGCTCGGTTACGCCTCGGCGGTCTCGTACCTCTTCTTCGCGATGGTCGTCGTCGTCTCGCTCGTGCAGCTCCGCCTCTTCCGCCAGGAGGACTGACCGTGTCCGCTACCGCAACGCCCCTTCGTCCGCGGCGCCCCCGGGAGGCGGCCGGTGCGCCGCTGCTGCTCGGCCACGGCCGGCTGCCCCGCGTCCTGGCCTCGACCGCGCTGGTCGTCCTGGCGGCCATCTGGCTGCTGCCGTTCGTCTGGGCGATCGCCACCTCCGTGCAGAGCGAACAGGACGTCTCCCAGCCCGGCCTGTCCCCGTTCAAGGGCGCCTTCACGCTGGACGCGTACCGGCAGATCCTGGAGCGCGGGAACGTGCCGGTGTGGGCGTTCAACAGCTTCCTGATCGCCGGCCTGGTCACCGTCATCACGGTGGCCCTCTCCACGCTCGCCGCCTACGGCTTCTCCCGCGGCCGGTTCCGCGGGCGCCGGGCGCTGCTCGCCGTGACGGTGGCCGCCATCATGATCCCGCCGCAGCTGCTGATCGTGCCGCTGTTCCAGCAGATGCTGCTGTTCAACTTGGTGGACACCTACGCGGCGGTCATCCTGCCGCAGGTGGTGGCGCCCATGATGGTGTTCATCCTCAAGCGGTTCTTCGACGGCATCCCCCGGGAGCTGGAGGAGGCGGCCCGGATCGACGGCGCTTCCGAGTTCCGGGTCTTCTGGTCCGTGGTGCTGCCGCTGTCCCGGCCGATCGTGGCCGCCGTGGCGATCTTCGTCTTCATCGGCGCCTGGAACAACTTCATGTGGCCGTTCATCGTGACCAACGACTCGGACCTGATGACCCTCCCGGTCGGGCTGGCCACCGTGCGCGACTCGCACGGCGTCCAGTACGTGCCGGGCATGGCCTCCGCGCTGCTGGCCGCGCTGCCGCTGATCGTGGTGTTCCTGTTCTTCCAGCGCCGCATCGTCAACTCCGTGGCCACCACCGGCCTCGGCGGTTCCTGACTCCCCTTTCTCCCCCTGCTTTCCCCCTGCTTTCCCCCTGCTTTCTCCTCTGCTTTCTCCTCTGCCCCCTCGATTCACTGGAGCATGTGTGCCCACCCCCTCCGTACCGCGCCCGGAGTACCCGCGACCGCAGTTCACGCGCCGCGACTGGCTCAATCTGAACGGCGCCTGGCAGTTCGAGACCGACCGGGGGGACAGCGGCCTGGAACGCGGTCTGCTCGGGCGGGAGCTGCGGGACGAGATCCTGGTGCCCTTCCCGCCCGAGTCCGAGCTGTCGGGCATCGGTGACACCGACTTCCTGCACGCCGTCTGGTACCGGCGGGCGCTGACCCTGCCGGCGGACTGGGCCGGACGCCGGGTGCTGCTGCACTTCGGCGCGGTGGACCACGACACCACGGTGTGGGCGAACGGCACCGAGGTCGCCCGGCACCGCGGCGGCTTCACGCCGTTCACCGCCGACCTCGGCGACCTCGCCGGCGCGGGCGAGGAGGTCGTGATCACCGTCCGGGCCCGCGACCCCAGGTCCGGGCCACAGGCCCGCGGCAAGCAGGCCGTGCAGTACGCCAACCACGACTGCAACTACACCCGGGTGACCGGCATCTGGCAGACCGTGTGGCTGGAGCCGGTCCCCGAGACGCATCTGCGCCGCCCCCGGATCACCCCCGACCTCGCGGGCAGCGCCTTCCATCTGGAGCTGCCGCTGTCCGGCAACCGGCCCGGCCACCGGGTGCGGGCCGTGCTGAGCGACGGCGACGGCGAGGTGAGCCGCGCCGAGGCCCGCGCCGACCTGGATCTCGCGCCGCGGCTGCACCTGCCGGTGCCGGCGGACCGGCGCCGCGCGTGGGGCCCGGCCGACCCGCACCTGTACGGGCTGCGGCTCGAACTCCTCGACGCCGACGGGGAGGTCGTCGACAGCGCGGAGAGCTACGCCGGTCTGCGCGCCGTCGGGCTGCGCGGCAAGGCCGTCCTGCTCAACGGCCGCCCGGTCTTCCAGCGCCTCGTCCTCGACCAGGGCTGGTATCCGGACGGCCTGATGACCGCGCCGACCGACCAGGCACTGGTCCGGGACATCGAGCTGGCCCTGGCGGCCGGTTTCAACGGGGCCCGGCTGCACCAGAAGGTCTTCGAGGAGCGCTTCCTCTACCACGCCGACCGGCTCGGCTACCTGGTCTGGGGCGAGTTCGGCGACTGGGGCTGCGAAGTCGGCGGTTCCTCGGGCGACAACCAGAAACCCGACGCCTCCTACGTCGCCCAGTGGCTGGAGGCGCTGGAGCGCGACTACTCGCACCCCTCGATCATCGGCTGGTGCCCGCTGAACGAGACGTACCAGAAGCTGCACGACCGCATCACCCAGCTCGACGACGTGACGCGGGCGATGTTCCTGGCCACCAAGGCGATGGACGCCACCCGGCCGGTGATCGACGCGTCCGGTTACGCGCACCGGGTGACCGAGACCGACATCTACGACTCGCACAGCTACGAGCAGGACCCGGCCGCCTTCCGGCAGCAGCTGTCCGGGCTGGCGCAGGACGAGCCGTACGTCAACGCCTATGAGAACGGCGCCGCCTACTCGGTGCCCTACGCGGGTCAGCCGTACTTCGTCAGCGAGTTCGGCGGCATCTGGTGGGACCCCGAGGCGGCGGCCGAACTGTCCGGCGAGGACCGTACCCAGTCCTGGGGTTACGGCGAGCGGGTCCGGGACGAGGACGAGTTCCACGCCCGGTTCAGCGGCCTCACCGAGGTGCTGCTGACCGACCCGAACATGTTCGGCTACTGCTACACCCAGTTGACGGACGTCTTCCAGGAGCAGAACGGCGTCTACCGCTTCGACCGCTCCGCCAAGCTCGACGTGGCCCGGGTGCGGGCCGCGCAGCTGCGGCCGGCCGCCATCGAGGAACAGGGGTAACGAGAGCCAGGCGGGGGTGGGCGGGGGCCGCGGCCGCCGCCCGCCCCCTCACCTCACACCCGCTCCAGCCGCCAGACCTGCGGCTGGAGCCCGTTGCACGTCCACTGCTGGACGTTGGCGCCCGCGGTGCGCGAGCCCTGGGCCACGTCCAGGCACTGCCCGCTGGAGCGGACGGCCAGCCGGTAGTAGCCCCGGCCGACGTTCTCCAGCTTCCAGTCCTGGGCGGCGGCCGCGTTGCAGTACCACTGGCGGACGTTGGCGCCCGCGGTGGCGGAGCCGTTCTCCACGTCCAGGCAGTAGCCGCTGTTGCGGCCGGTGAGCGTGTAGTACCCGGCGGTGCGGGCCGTGACGGTCCAGTTCTGCGGGCCGAGGCCGTTGCAGGTCCACTGCTGGACGTTGCCGCCGGCCGTGCGGGAGTCGGCGGCCACGTCCAGGCACTGCGCGCTGTTCGCGTTGACCAGCCGGTACACCGCCCCGTCGGTCACTCCGGCGGCGTCCCCGGTGCCGGTGACGGAGCCGGTGGCGTAGTACGGCTTGCACACCGTGCCGTCGAAGTCGGTGGCGATCTGGAGGACGGTGCGGCCGTCGGCCGAGGGCAGCAGCGGGGAGCTGTAGTTCTGGCAGTAGTTGATCTGCGGGTCGGGGACGTTGACCGGCGCCTCGATCTCGTACCAGGGGCCGCTGCCGTTCTCGGTGTTGGCGAGGATGGTGCGGCCGCTCTCGGCGGCGACGCTGCCGTCCTTGTTGAGCAGGCGCTGGCCGATCAGCAGCAGCCGGCCGTTGGCGCCGCCGCTGGGGTCCGGGGCCCAGGCGATGGTCGGGGTGGCGCGGAAGTACTTGCCGTCGACCGTCTCGGGGCGGATGCCGAGGTCGGTGACGGTGCCCCAGTTCCAGCCGTCGGCGGAGGTGCGGTAGTGCACCACGCACTGGTACTGGCCGCCGGGGGTGCAGATCTCGTAGCTCATGAAGTAGGTGCCGTTCGGCAGCTTGCGCACCACCGGCATGCCGGGCCGGTCGGTCGCCAGCGAGCTGGCGACGGTGTCGTGCCGGCCCTGCCAGGTGACGCCGTCGTAGCTGCGTACGGCGACGAGCTTCTGGCTGTGCGCGGCGTCCGTCTCGTCGGAGTAGTGGCAGACCAGGGCGCCGTCCGAGGCGATGGAGAACTCCGGTTCCCACAGGCCGCCGGTGCCGGTGGCCACCGCGCAGGAGGACAGGTAGGACCAGGTGCGGCCGACGTCGTCGCTGCGCCAGATCCGCAGGGCCATCCGGCGGTCGGTCTCGTCCTGGCCGGCCGAGGAGGCCCAGAGCAGGGTGCCGGCCGGCAGCGATCCGACCTGCTGGGGCAGTTCGAACAGGGTGGTGCAGCAGAGCCCCTGGCCGGAGGCGGACTCGGCGTCGGCGACCCGGCCGACCTCGCGGAAGGTCGCGCCGTTGTCGGTGCTCTCGTGGATGGCGCCGATGCCGTTGTCGCCGTCGAAGGTGACGACACTGGCGAGGACGCGTCCGTTGGCGGCGCCGTTGTGGGCGAGCCGGACGGCGCGCGGGTACAGGCCCGTGCCGTCGCGCAGCGGGGTGCCGGTGGCCGCGGCGGAGACGGCGTCCGTCGCGGCGGAGGAGGAGGCGGCGGAGGCAGCGGCGGCGGGAGCCGCGTCGGCCGGTGCGGCGAGGGCCAGGCTCAGCAGGGCGGTGAGGGCGAGCAGTACGGCGTGCGGGCGGCCGTTTCTGAGGGCGCGGAACAGGCGGAGCATAGGGGTGTTCTCCTTTCCTGCGAGCTTCCGCAGAGCGTGGGAGGGCGCTGGGGAAGCGGAATCCGCGCCAGGCTAGAGCCGGATGTACATCGATGTAAACAGCCGTGCACGAGCGGGTCCGCCTGCTCGTGCGGGCGGGCCGAAGTGCTCACCTGGCGTCCGCCAGGCGGACCCGGTGGTGCGCGTCGTCGGTCAGGAAGGCGGCCAGTGCCCGGCCCTCTTCGACGACGTCGGCGCGCTCGGCGGGGGTGAGGGATCTGAGCGGGGTGACGACCAGGGTGCCGGGTTCCGCGGTCCAGGTGGCGCCGACCCGGCCGTCGACCAGGACCGCCCGCCCGCCGGCGACCGACAGGCCGCGGTGCGCGTCGTCGATGATCCGGGTGCGGTCGTGGTAGCCGAGGATCGCGTTGTCGAAGGCGGGCAGGAATCTGACGGGCGCGGGGGTGCCGGGGTCGGGGCGGGGCGCGTCGGGGAGGTCGAGCAGTTCGCGTCCGCGTTCGTCGCGGAAGGTGACGAGTTCGTCCCGTACGGCCTTGACGGCGGCGGGCAGCCCGGTCAGCCCGCACCACGAGCGCAGGTCAGCGGAGGAGGCGGGTCCGTACGCGGCGAGGTAGCGGCGGACCAGGGTGCGGCCCACGGGGTCGGAGCCGTCGGCGGGCAGCGGGGCGGGGTGCTGTCCCAGCCAGGTGGCGAGCGGCAGGTTGCGGACGCCCGCCCTGGTCCGCCACAGTCCGCGCGGGGGCAGTTGGACCATGGGGACGAGGGCGGCGACGAGCAGTTCGCCGAGCACCCGGCGGGGCGCGGCGGGGCGGCGGACGTCGAGGGCGTCGACGAGTTCGGCCATGGTGCGGGGCCGGCCGTCGGCCATGACCGCCCGCCCGGCCGCCGCGACCTCTTCCAGGTCGAGGCCGGCGAGTTCGGCGCGATAGGTGGTCACGACCCGTTGTCGCAGCATGGTGTCGTGCCGGGCCCGCCAGGCCAGCGCGTCGGCGGCGGCCATGAGGTGGACGGTGCGGCGCATCAGGTGAGTGCGTACGGCCTGCCGGCCGGTCAGCAGGGCGTCCAGCTCGGCCGGCCGGAAATCCCGGGCCCGGGACCACAGGCCGGTGAAGGGTTCCTGCGGTTCCTGGGCCTGCATGCCGCACAGGTGGGTGATGACGTCGAGGGCCGGGGCGGTGGTGCGGTCGAGGAGGAACTGCCTCGCGAGGGTGGCTCGTCCGAGGGCGCGGGTGTCGAGGACGGTCGTCATGGTGTCAGGCCGCGGCCCGTTCCCCGGCCGGGCGGCGGCGCGGGTCGGGGCGGGTGACGGCGGGCGGGACCCGGGACACGTCGATCGGGCCCGGGTCGGTGCCGGGCGGGACGATCTCGGGAGCCGCCGCCGCGGTTGGGGCCCTCCCCCGTCCGACCGTTGACCTTGGTGGCCAGCACCACGTCGTCGCGCCGGCCCCTGAGCGCCTTGCCGACGATGTCCTCGTTCTCGCTGCAGCCGTGGACGTCGGCGGTGTCGATGAAGTTGATCCCGGCGTCCAGCCCCCGGTGCACTGTCCGGGCGCAGTCCTCGTGGTCGGGGTTGCCCAGCCTGCCGAACATCATGGTGGCCAGACAGTAGGCGCTGACCTGGATGCCGGTCCGGCCCAGCTCACGCATGCGCACAGCGGTGTTCCTTCCGGTTCGCGGTGGGGGGGGGCGGGGCGGGGTGCGGCCGTCGTTTCGGTCCGCACCCCGCCGGTGGAAAGGGGGAGGTCAGCCGTGGTACGGGGCGGCGACGTCCAGCACCCAGACGACGCCGAAGCCGTCCTTGAGCATGCCGTAGAGCGGTGCCCAGGAGGAGGGCGCCAGCGGCTGCACGACGCTCGCGCCGGCGGACAGCTTCTCCCACAGGCCGGTGATCTCCTCGGCGTCGTCGCCGCGCACCGAGACGAAGACCGGGTTCTCACCCGGGTGGTAGGGCAGCGCGGAGGGCACGTCGTACGCCATGACGTGGAAGCCGTTGTCGGCGGTCACCTGGCCCCACATCACCCAGTCGGCCTCGTCCTGGTTCGGCACGGCGCCGGTGTCCTCGTAGGTCACGGCGACCACCTGCCCGCCGAAGACGGAGTGGTAGAAGTCGAGCGCGGCACGGGCCTCGCCCCGGAAGTTCAGGTGGGTGGTGGTCTTGATGGACATGGAGGCTCCTAGCCTGCGGTTGCTTGAGGGGAACACCCGGTCGGCCACGGTCCTGCTGGGACCCCGGCCGGCGTCGGTGACCTCACCCTCGCAGGGGTAGCGGACAGGGAGTGTCCGCTACCCGGGGCAGGATGGGAACCATGCCGAAGACCTCCGCCCGACTGCTCGCGCTGCTCTCGCTGCTTCAGACCCGCCGGGACTGGCCGGGGGCGGAACTGGCCGGCCGGCTCGACGTGAGCGCGCGCACGGTCCGCCGGGACGTGGACCGGCTGCGCGAACTCGGCTACCCCGTCACGGCGGTCAAGGGGCCCGACGGCGGCTACCGGCTCGAGGCCGGTTCGCAGGTGCCGCCGCTGCTGTTCGACGACGAGCAGGCGGTGGCCCTCGCGGTGGCCCTCCAGACGGCCACCGCGACCGGGGCCGGTATCGGTGCGGCCGCGGCCCGCGCCCTGGTCACGCTGCGGCAGGTGCTGCCGGCCCGGCTGCGGCACCGGATCGCCCTGCTCCAGGTGACCGAGGTGGCACCGCCCGGCGCCGGCCCGGTCCAGGCGGACAGCCGGGTGCTGATGGAGATCGGCGCCGCCGTCCACGCCCGTGCGGAGCTGCGCTTCGACTACGCCCCCGCGGGCCCGCCGGCCGGCGCCCCGGCAGGCCGCCGGGTGCAGCCGCACCACCTGGTCACCTGGCGGGGCCGGTGGTACCTGCTCGGCTGGGATCTCGACCGCGACGACTGGCGCACCTTCCGCGCGGACCGGGTCTCGCCGCGCACTCCCACCGGCCCCCGCTTCACCCCGCGCGAGGTGCCGGGCGGCGATGTGGCCGCCTTCGTCGCCGGACGGTTCCGCGGCTTTGACGGTCCGGCCGACTGGCCCTGCCGGGGCGAGGCGGTGCTGGACGTGCCGGCCGCCTCCGTCGCTCCCTACGTGCGGGACGGACTGGTGGAGGAACTCGGCCCCGGCCGCTGCCGGGTGGTGCTCGGCTCCTGGTCGTGGATCGGGCTGGCCTCGGCGCTGGGCCGGTTCGACACCTCGCCGCACGACGTCCGGCCCGCCGAACTCCGGGCCGCGTTCGCCGTGCTGGCCCGGCGCTGCGCCGCCGCGGCCACCGGGGAGGCGGACGCGACGGCCGTGGCCGACCGGTAGCCCGGCCGTCGCCTCGCGGCGATGTCAGTGGTGCCTGCCAGACTCGGTCGGACCTCGGCGGACCGCCGGGGCTTTGGACCGGAAGGCGGACCATGAGCGACCCGGCAGTCCCCCAGCACCACTCGCCCCGTTGGGCCACCGACACCCGCCCCGCGCTGCCCTCCGTCGGCACCGAGCGCGAGACGCTCGGCGCGTTCCTGGACTGGCACCGGGCGACGTTCGAGCAGAAGTGCTCCGGTCTGTCCGCCGAGCAGCTGTCCACCCGGGCGGTGCCCCCGTCCACCATGTCGCTGCACGGTCTGGTGCGGCACCTGGCCGGTGTCGAACGCTGGTGGTTCCGCCAGCAGTTCGCCGGTGAGGACGTCCCCATCCTGAACTACTCCGACGACGACCCCGACCAGGACTTCGAGCGGCTGGACGGCGACCCCGAGGCGGCCTTCGCCGTCTGGCACGCGGAATGTGAGAGAGCCCGAGCGATCGTCGCCGCGGCGGCCACGCTGGACGCGACGGGAACCCGCCGCAGCACCGGCGAGCCGGTGTCGCTGCGACGGATCCTGGTGGACATGATCGCCGAGTACGCCCGGCACAACGGCCACGCCGACCTGCTGCGCGAACGCCTGGACGGGGCGGTCGGGATGTGACGTGGTCAGCAGTACGGGGGCTGGTTGCCGAGCGCCGCCGCGACCCGCATCCACACGCCGAAGAGCCGGTACAGACCGGGCAGCGCGCCCCGTGCCCGGACCGTCCGGTCGTCCACGGAGGTCACCCCGGGGATGCCCAGGAGGGTGGCGGCCACGGCGGTCGACTGCCAGCGGACGGTGAGGGTGGCCGGGTCCGGTACCGGCGGCGTGGTCACCCGCGGCGCGCAGAGGCCGGCCGCGACTGCCTCCTCGATGGCCGCGCGCGCCTCCCGCGGCGGACGCAGTTCGGCCGCGAACCGGCCTCGGGCGTACTTGACGGCCACGGTCGACACGGAGGCGTCCCACTCCGTGGTCTCCGCGCAGGCGCGGTCGTCCCCGGTGAGCACCGCCAGCGGGACGCCGACCGCCGCCGCGGTGGCGTGCGCCAGCCCGATCTCCCCCACGGGCCGGCCGTCGAGCCACATGTCCTCGATCTCATGGCCCATGAAGCTGTGGCTCAGCACACCGGGCGCGCCGGCCTTCGAGTGATAGCCGACGCAGACCATGGCGTCGTGCTCGGCGGTGAGCCCTTCGAGCATCCCCATGGTCTTGGGCTTACCCCGGACCAGCCGGACGGCCGGGTGCAGCGCCTCCGGAAGGAGGTTGCGCATCGGACCGTGCGCGTCGTTGACGAGGACGTCGGTGGCGCCTGCCCGAAGGGCGCCCCGGACAGCGGCGTTGACGTCCTCCGCCATCAGCAGTCGTCCCCGTTCGTAGTCCCGACCGGTGGGCTGGACATCGTCGGCGTCGACCAGCCCCGTGATGCCCTCCATGTCCGCGCTGATGAAGATCTTCATGCCGCGTACGGACGCGGATCGGCCGACCGCGGTTCCCGATGGGGGCTGCGCGAAAGGGCAGTGGGATTTGCCCCGGTGGCGGTTATGGGGAGGCTTCCGGAAGGTGGTCGGGAAGTGGTTCCGTAATTTACTCGGTGTCAAAAAGAACGGTGCTGCGGCACTGTCGGGAGCCTATTTCCGGGCCTCCCGGGCTGCGTCATCACCGGACGGTCATAGTTCGCCGCAAGTCGTTCACACGCAATCATTCGGCGTCCTTGTCGGCCATGTGACGGCTGGTAATGTGCCCGCCGTTCCACCCCCGCAGAACGATGTACCCGATCCTTGGATTTCACTTTATGACTGGTACGCCAGACGAAACCCCCACAAGCACCTTCGCCCCCGGCGGACGCCGCCGGCACCGCAAGGCAAGAGTGAGCCGGGTCGGCGCGCGCCGCGCCCTCGTGCTCGCGATGGCCGTGCCGGTGGCCTCCGCGACGCTGGCCGGCACCTCGGCCTTCGCCGCCGGCGACAGCACCGCGACGGCCACGCAGGGCGTCTCGGTCGACGGTCTCGACGCCGACGACGCGCAGTTGGTCAAGAACCTGACCGCGCGGGTCGCCGACGACCGCCTGGGCTCCGACGTCAGCGGCGTGGTCCTGGACGCCGACTCGGACACCGCCCTGTGGGACCACAACGGCTCCACCGCGCTGATGCCCGCCTCCAACGCCAAGCTGGCCACGGCCACCACCGCCCTGACCCTGCTGGGCGCGAACCACGAGTTCACCACGAAGGTCGTCTACGGCGACGGCACCCTCACCCTCGTCGGCGGCGGCGACCGCACCCTCACCAGCGACGATCTCGCCGAGATGGCGAAGACGGCGGTCGACGGCCTCAAGGCCGCGGGGCTGACCGGTGTCAAGGTCCGGGTGGACGACAGCCTGTTCGCCGAGCCGACCCTCGCCAACGGCTGGAACGAGGGCTACTACCCCACCGAGGTGACGCCGGTGCGTTCCCTGGTGGTCGACGGCGCCGCCGTCCAGGACACGGCGATCGACGCCGGCGAGGTCTTCGCCAAGCAGCTCGCCGCCAACGGCATCACCGTCGACGGCGAGGTCAGCCGCGCGACGGCGAAGCAGTCCGACGTGCCGGTGGCGCAGCACAAGTCGGCGCCGCTGTCGGCCATCGTCAAGCAGATGCTGAAGACCAGCGACAACAACATCGCCGAGACCCTGCTGCGGATGACCGCCGTGGAGCTGGGCAGGCCCGCCACCTTCGAGGGCGGCGTCGAGCTGGTCCGCCAGGTGCTCAGCTCGTACGGCATCTCGCTGGACAACTTCGAGATGTACGACGGCAGCGGCCTCTCCCGGGCCGACCGCATACCGGCCGCCACCCTCGCGCAGCTCCTCGACGCGATCACCGAGTCCCCCGCCCTCGGCTCGATCCTGGACGGTCTGCCGGTGGCCGGCGAGGCCGGCTCCAGCCTCGGCCCGGAGTGGGGCCGCTTCGACGACGCGAACTCCGAGTGCGCCGTCGGCAAGGTACAGGCCAAGACCGGCACCCTCACCGGGGCCATCGCGCTCAGCGGCGTGACCCGGACCGACGACGGCGAGTGGCGGATCTTCTCCTTCATCGAGAACAACTCCACCGCCGACCCGGCCGACATCAAGGACGCGATGGACGGCCTCGCCGCCACCGTGAACGGCTGCTGGGCCTGAGCCGGCCCCCACCGCACGGTCCGTCCGCGCGTCGCCCACCGGCGGCGCGCGGACGCGTGAACCCGAGACCCCCGCCCGCTCGTTGACTCCTGCGACAGCTCTCCACCCACCCGAGTGTCTGAGGAGTTTCGGTGAAGGATCTCGCGGAGTCGACCGAGTCGATGGAGCAGCTCGCCACAGTCTGGCGGGCCATGGTCCTCGACCGCGCCCCGGGGGCAGACGTACGTGACCTGCCGGGCATCGCCGTCCGCTGGGCGGACTGCCGGTTCGCGTTCTGGAACTGCGTCACGCTGACCGAGGCGGGGGCCGGCCCGGCGCTGGCGGCCCGGCGGCTGGCCGGGGCCGCGGAGATCATGCGGTCCAAGCGGCACCCCGGTTTCCTCTGGCTCTTCGAGGACCTGCTGGACGACGGGGCCCGCGGCTGCCTCGACGACGCGGCCGGGCGGGCCGGGCTCCGGCTGGCCTTCCCCGGCACCGGCATGGCCGGGGACCTGCTCCCGGTGCCCGACCCGGTCCATCCCGACCTGACCTTCGTGCGGGTCCGCTCCGACGACCAGCTCACGGCGTACGCGGACCTCAACTCCCGCGCGTACGGCTTCGACCTGGCCGAGGGCCGCGACGGCCTGGCCGGCAGCACGCTGTGGAAGAACGAGGTGTACGCCTATCTCGGCCTGCGCGACGGCGTCCCGGTGTCGTGCGCCGGGACCGTGGCGGCGGACGGCCGGCTCTTCGTCGCGCTGGTCGCCACGGACCCCGGGTGGCAGCGGCGGGGCTACGGCGAGGCCGTCACCCGCAAGGCGCTGCACGAGGGCGCCCGGGCCACCGGACTGACCCGGGCGACCCTGCACGCCACGGAGGCCGGCGCGCCCGTGTACCCGCGCATCGGCTTCCGCCCGAATTCGCGCATCCGCTTCTACGGGCTGGACGGCTGACGGCTCAGCGGGCGGCGGGGGCGACGCGGGTGACGCGGTCCTCGCCGCCCGGTCCGGAGGCCGACTTGTCCAGGACGTAGGCGGTGCCGTCGGGGCGCACCTGGACGTGGTTGGGGAGGGCCCCGGTGGCGATGGTCCGCAGGACCGTTCCCGGCCTCGGGGCGACGACGGAGACGGTGCCGGCCAGCCGGTTGACGACCAGCACCCGGCCGGAACGAGGGTCGGTGGCCACGGACTTGGCGCCCTCGCCGGTGCGGACCGTCCGGGTGACGGCGCCCTCGCGCAGATCGACGGCCGACATGGTGCCCGCGCCCTGGTCGGCGGTGTAGGCGGTGCGGCCGTCGGCGGACAGCACGACGGAGAGCGGGCCGTCGCCGGTGGGGATGAGCCGCGCGATGGCGGAGCCCGGCGCGACGCGGAGGATGCGGTCGTGGGTGAAGTCGGCGGCGTGCACGGCTCCGGTCCGCTCGTCCACCGCCAGCCCGGTCGGGCCGGCCCCGGCCACGGTGACCCGCCGGACCTCCCGGTACGTACGGCTGTCGAAGGCGACGACCGAGCCGGTGCCGTAGGCCGTCGCCCACACCAGGTCGCGCCGCTCGTCCACGACGACCTCGCGGGCGTGCGCGACGCCGGGCACGGTGGCCAGGTGCCGGCCGGTGCGCTGGCTGTAGACGGCGACGCTGTCGTTGCGGGTGTTGGTGACCCACACGGTGTTGTGCTCGTCGTCGACGTCGATGCCGTAGACCGCCTCGATGGTGCCGTCGGCGGCGTCGAGCGGGGCGTCGTAGGCGGCCTGCACCGCCAGGGTGTCCGGGTCGATCCGCAGCAGCCGGGACCGGGTGACCGCCGCCGGGGGCTGGCCCACCGACGCCGTCGCCCACAGCACGTCGTTGCGCTCCGAGTAGGCGGACTGGTAGAGGCCCGGGGCGAGCGGTGCCGAGGTGACGGACGGGGCGGGCGTGGCCGCCGCGGTGACCGGCGGTACGAGAGCGCCGACCACCGCGAGGGCCAGGGCGCTCGCGGTGGTCAGCGGGGCACGGCGGTTGAGGGCAGGCATCGGTGCGGTCTCTCCGGAGGCTGAAGGCAATCCCCAAGTAAAGCTTAGGTAAGCCTAAGCTAATAGGATCTTCAGCGGAGAGGCAAGCTACAGCAGATCGCGGCGGACCGTCTCGTTCCAGGTACGGGAGAACACCCGCCGGTCCGCTTCGTAGCCGTCGAGCGTGGCGTCGACGTGGAAGTCCCGTTCGTCGCAGGTGAGCCGGGTGTGGGTGACGACCCGGACGTCCCAGTCGGCGCGCCGGAACGTCATGGTCCAGGTCGACTCCCCGCTGACGGAGGTGAAGTCGTCGGCGACGGCCGTGTAGCGCTCGTGGGCACGGCGGCCGACGTCCAGGCCGATCTCCTCGAACCGGACCGTGCCGCGGTCCTTCACGATGTCCAGCGCGGCGCGGTAGTCGACCAGGTCGCGCTTGACCTCCCAGCGTTCCTCCGGCGGGGTGAGCGACGTGACGGCGATGGGCTCGGTGCCCTCCGGTTCGCCGAACGGGTCGGCCGGGGTGCCGTCGGGCGCGTGAGCCGGCCGGACCGGCAGGGTGAGCGTGCTGGTGTGCTCGCGGACGCCGAGCCGGGCCGGGTGCGGCGGGGGCCAGGCCAGCGGCCAGTAGGACGTCGACAGGGAGAGCCGGACCCGGTGCCCGGCCGGGAAGGTCTGCGCCACCCCGTTGAGGTGGACGGTGGCGCGGTAGCGGCGGCCGGGCTCCAGGGGTTCGGGGTGCTCGGTGCTGTCGTGCCGGGTGAGGTTGAGCAGGCCGTACGTCACCCGGGTCGCGGCGCCGTCGGGGCGGACGTCGGAGAGCCGGGCGGCCACCATGGCGAGGGGCCGGTCGACGCTCAGGTCGAGGTCCACGGCCGGTGAACCGAGGATCTCCAGCGGCTCGGTGAGCGGCTCGGTCTCGAAGACCAGCGAGCCGCCGTCCTCCTCGCGCTGGTCATAGGGCAGGTCCGGGGGCGCGTTGTAGGAGGCCCACTTGCCGCCGAACTGGCCGACGGACAGCGGCGACTGCACGGTGAGCACGTCACCGTCACCGTCACCGTCACCGGCGGCCAGGGGCTCCCCGGGCGGTGCGATGCGGTGCCGGACCAGGGGGTGGGTGACGGGCTGGACGTTCGGGGAGGGCCAGGTGGGTTCCGCCACCCAGCGGCCGGGCCGTTCCTCGTAGGAGGTGGACGGCGGCACGCTGTCCTGCATCCAGGTGCGCAGCATCGGGCCGTCCATCACACCGTTGTCCGCGCCCTTGAGCCAGTGGTCCCACCAGCGCACCACCTCCTGGAGGTAGCCGATGGCCGGGCCGGGCTCACCGAGGTGCGGGAACTTGTGCGACCAGGGGCCGATCAGCCCCTTGCGGGGCACGTCGAGGTTGGCCAGCAGCCGGGTGACCGCGTTGGAGTACCCGTCCGCCCAGCCGCTGGAGGCGAGCACCGGGCAGCGTACGGCCGCGTAGTCCTCGCCGACCGAGGCGTGCCGCCAGTAGTCGTCGCGGCGCTGGTGGCGCAGCCACTGAAGGACCCAGGGCTCGGTGTGCTCCAGGCGTTCCAGCCACATGTCGCGCCAGGCGTCGCCGACCACGGCCGGGTCGGGCGGGCAGGTGCCGTAGGCGAACATGGTGCCCGCCTCGGCCAGGTTGTCCGACAGCATCGCCCCGCCCATGTAGTGCATGTCGTCGGCGTGCCGGTCGTCGGTGAAGGAGGCGATGACGATCGCCTTGAGGCTCGGCGGCTGCCGGGCGGCCACCTGGAGGGCGGCGAAGGCGCCCCAGGAGATGCCCATCATCCCGGTGTTCCCGTCGCACCAGGGCTGTTCGGCGAGCCAGGCCAGCACCTCCTCCGCGTCCTGCTGCTCGCGCTCCAGGTACTCGTCCTTCAGGACACCCTCCGACTCGCCGGTGCCGCGCAGGTCGACGCGGACGCAGGCGTAGCCGTGCCCGGCCAGATAGGGGTGGTGGACGGAGTCGCGGACCGCGGTGAGGTCGCGTTTGCGGTAGGGGATGTACTCCAGGACGGCCGGCACGGGGTCGTGGTCGGAGGAGGTGGGACGCCAGATCCGGGCCGACAGGCGGATGCCGTCGGACATGGGGACGACGACGTGTTCCTCTTCCTTCGTCGCGTACGGCAGATGGGTCACATGACGCATGCGGCGGCCTCCTTACTGGCGCGGTCCTTCCCCGGGCTCGTCGATCCGCAGCCCGAGGGCGGCCACGCAACTGTCGAACTTGCGGCGCAGGTCTTCCTCGTCGGCGCCGCCGGTGAAGATGTGCGCCACCTCGTAGCTGTAGCTGTCCTGCTGGGGCAGGTCCGACAGCAGTTGCCCTTCCTCCGGTATGACGTGCACGCGCACCCCCGGTAGCTCGCGCTCGATCCGGGCGATGTCCTCGGCCGAGGGCACGTCGCGCACCACGCCGTCGGTGAACCAGCGGTAGTACCACTTGGCCGCCATGGCGTAGTCGCCCCGGCCGTGCGGCATGGCGGGGTCGGTGCCGAGGGCGAGGGCGAGCATGGCGTGGTGGTTGGGCACCCCGTCGACGTACTGGAACAGCTCGGCGTGCGACTGGGAGTGGCGCGGGTTGATCTCCAGCAGGCTGACCTGCTGGGTCTTCGGGTCGTAGAAGTACTCCACGCTGAAGGTCGCCGCCTCGAAGCCGATCCGGGTCATCACCCGCCGGGTGACGTCGTGCAGTTGCGCGATCATCTCGGGCGGCAGCGTCGAGGGGTACTGGTGGCGCAGGAAGCACGGCGAGTCGGGGTAGTCGATGGAGTCCAGGGTGCCGTACACGGTCACCTCGCCCTGGTGGACGTAGCCCTCCACCGCGACCTGGATGCCCGTCAGCGCCTCTTCCGCCAGGCACACCCGGCCGCCGACGCCGTCCATCTCGGGCGGCAGGTCGACCTGGTCGAGGATGTGCTCGAAGGGGCGGCCGACCCGGGCGATGCCCTCGCGGATCTCGGCGGCGGCCTTGCGGAACTCCTCCTCGTCCTTGACCCCGAAGGCGAGTTCGGAGGAATAGGACAGGGCGGGCTTGAGCCACATCGGGAAGCGCAGGCCGTCCGGGACCGGCGGCGGATCGGCCGCCAGGTCGACCCGGCCGAAGCGCGGCAGGGCGTCGGTCACCTTGCGCTGTTCCACCCGGCTCCAGTACTTGTGCTCGCACTTGACGATGGAGGCGAGGCTGGTGGTGCGGGTGCCGTAGCGTTCGCCCAGGATCGGTACCAGGGTGCTGACCGGGAAGTCCCAGTAGCCGACGATCGCGTCGACGCTTCCGTCGAAGGCGTCGAGAACGCGCTCCGCTTTCTTGATCACTTCCGGTAGCGACACCTCTCCGTCCTGGAGTTCCCCGACCGTCAACAGGCCGTGGAACTCCAGTGATTCGGCGCCCGGTACCGCCTGGAGCGTGGGCAGGTTGGCCTCGTCCAGGCCGACCACGAAAATGTTCTTCTTTTCCTCAGCAGACAACGGCTCTCCCTTCCAGAATGGGCCAAGTACCCGGCCTCGTTCCGGCCAACCTCGCCACACCGGAGGGGAATCAGCGATGGGAACCACGTCCCGGCACGCCAGGCCGAAGAAACCGCGCCTCTTACGGATCGGCACTCTCGTCGCCGCCGGCGCGGTCACCGCGTCGGCCCTTTCTCTCGCCACCGCGGCGAACGGAGATCCGTCGGGCTGGAGATCGCCGCCGAGCGGTGCGTGACCGCGTCCCGGGTCACGGTCGCGGTGCGCGACGCCGAGGGCCGCCGTCACGACTTCCCGGGCGCGGAGTCCGGCGTACGGCTGTGTCCGTCGGGGCACACCTTCACCTCGGGGGCGCGGGAGTTCGCCGCCGGCTCGTACACGATGTTCGGCTCGTGGCGGGACGCGGACGGGGGGTGGCATCCGTTGCCGTCGATCACGCTGAAGGTCGGGGCGGCCGCTCCCGTGCCGGAGAGCGCCGACGGGCCGTCGTGGGACGCGTCCGGCGGGTGGCGGCGGCGGTTCTCCGACGAGTTCGAGGGGACCTCGCTGGACACCTCGAAGTGGCACACCGGCTGGTTCGGCACCGGCGTCACCGGCCCGGTGAACGACGCCGAGGACGCCTGTTACGACGCGCGGAACGTCAGCGTGTCCGGCGGCGCGCTGCACCTGCGGCTGACCGGTGCCGACGCCTCGTGCAAGGGGGAGACCCGGCGGCACACCGGGGCGCACGTGAACACGATGGGCACCTTCTCCTACAGCTACGGCGCCGTCGAGTACCGGGCCCGGGTCCCGGCGACGGGCGGCGCGGTCGCGAACTGGCCGGCGCTGTGGGACACCGGCGACTTCTGGCCCCGGGACGGCGAGATCGACACGATGGAGGGACTGTCCGGCGAGAGCTGCTCGTACTGGCACGCCACCGGCACCGACCGGGGGCACTGCCCGTCCGGCGCCCGCACCGGCTGGCACACCTTCGGGCACCGGTGGGAGCCCGGGAGGATCACCTGGTACTACGACGGGCAGCCGGTGCACACCGAGACCTCCGGTGTCGTCGGCTCGCCGCACTACCTGGTCATGCAGAACACCCAGGGTTCCTTCGGCGGTCCGACGCTGACCCCGGCCGACCTCCAGGTCGACTACGTGCGGGTCTGGGCCAAGTGACACTCACGCGGCAGGACCAAGACATGTGGCGGCCCCTCGGGGGGCACCCGAGACTGGAAGAGGACGAGCGCTCGGAGACAGGCGGGTCATGGGCACCATCGAAGAGACGGTCGAGATCGCGGTGCCGGTGCGCACCGCCTACAACCAGTGGACCCAGTTCAAGGTCTTCCCGCGGTTCGTGTCCGCGGTGCGCGGTGTCGAGCAGATCAAGCCGACCCTCACCCGCTGGGAGATCGGGCTCGGTCCGGTCAGCCGGGAGTTCCTGACGGAGGTCGTGGAACAGCGGCCGGACACGGTGGTGCGCTGGCGGGTCCTCGGTACCCGCGTGCACGGCGCGGCGGAATTCACCCCCCTCGCGCCGGACCGGACGTCGCTCACCGTACGGATCGGCCCCGGCGACCCGCTCGGGATCACGCGGCGCGTGCTCGGCGCGGAACTCGGGCACTTCAAGGAGTTCATCGAAGGGCTCGGGGAAGAGTCGGGGGGCTGGCGGGGCACCGTCCGCGACGGTCATGTCCTGCCGGCCGAGGACCGGCCGGACCGGAGCCTGGTCCCGCACTGGCCGCACGGCTGACCCGACCCTTCACCAGAACGAGAGAGCCGCCTGATGCAGAAGTCACCGAGCGAAGAGCCGGCCGAGAACCTCACCGTGCAGCCGCCCAAGACCTGGGCCACCGGCGCCCCCGCGGTGGCGCACGCGCTCCAGTACTCGCTGGAGGAGACGTCGGTGCGGCGCACCGGCACGACGCTGCTGACCATGAACCAGGTGGGCGGCATCGACTGCCCCGGCTGTGCCTGGGCCGACCCCACCCCGGGGCACCGGCACGTCAACGAGTACTGCGAGAACGGCGCCAAGCACATCAACGACGAGGCGACCTCCCGCCGGATCACCGCCGACTTCTTCCGCCGGCACTCCGTCACGGAACTGGCCGGACGCTCCGACCAGTGGCTCAACCAGCAGGGCCGGCTCACCGAGCCGGTGGTCAAGCGGCCGGGCTCGGACCACTACGAGCCGATCAGCTGGCAGGACGCCCTCGGGCTGCTCGCCGGGGAACTCAGGTCACTGGCCTCGCCCGACGAGGCGGTGTTCTACACCTCGGGCCGGGTCAGCAACGAGGCCGCGTTCGTCCTCCAGCTCTTCGCCCGGGCCTTCGGCACCAACAACCTGCCCGACTGCAGCAACATGTGCCACGAGTCCAGCGGCTTCGCCCTGCACGAGACGCTGGGCACCGGCAAGGGCACGGTGAGCCTGGAGGACCTGCACCACACCGACCTGATCTTCGTGGTGGGGCAGAACCCGGGGTCCAACCATCCGCGCCAGCTCAGCGCCCTGGAGGCGGCCAAGCGGGGCGGCGCCCGGATCATCGCGGTCAATCCGCTGCCGGAGGCGGGGCTGCTGCGGTTCAAGAACCCGCAGAAGCCACGCGGGGTGATCGGACGCGGAGTCGAGATCGCCGACCGGTTCCTGCACATCCGCGTCGGCGGCGACCTCGCGCTGTTCCAGGGGCTGAACCGGCTGCTGCTGGAGGCGGAGGACGCCCGTCCGGGCACCGTGCTCGACCACGACTTCATCGGTGCCAGTACGGCCGGCTTCGAGGAGTTCTCCCGGCACGCCCGCTCGGTGGCGTGGGAGGACATCCTGCGCGCCACCGGCCTGACCCGGGTGGAGATCGAGAAGGTCCGCGACGACGTGCTGGCCAGCGAGCGGGTCATCGTCTGCTGGGCCATGGGCGTCACCCAGCACAAGCACGGCGTACCCACCATCAGGGAGATCGTCAACTTCCTGCTGCTGCGCGGGAACATCGGCCGGGCCGGGGCCGGCGCCTGTCCGGTGCGCGGGCACAGCAATGTGCAGGGCGACCGCACGGTGGGCATCTGGGAGCAGATGCCCGACTCGTTCCTCGACGCGCTGCGCGACGAGTTCGGCTTCGAGCCGCCCCGGCAGCACGGCCTGGACGCGGTGAACTCGATCAAGGCGATGCGGGAGGGCCGGATCAAGGTGTTCCTCGGGGTGGCGGGCAACTTCGTACGGGCCGCCCCCGACAGCAAGGTCACCGAGGAGGCCATGCGGCGCTGCCGGCTCACCGCGCACATCTCCACCAAGCTCAACCGGTCGCACACGGTCTGCGGCGAGACGGCGCTGATCCTGCCGACGCTGGGCCGCACCGAGCGGGACGTCCAGGCCACCGGCGAGCAGTTCGTCACGGTGGAGGACTCCATGAGCGAGGTGCACGCCTCGCGCGGCCGGCTGGAACCCGCCTCCCGGCTGCTGCTCAGCGAGGTCGCGATCCTGTGCCGGCTGGCCCGGCGCACCCTGGACGGCACCGCGGAGATCCCCTGGGAGCGGTTCGAGGCCGACTACGGCACGATCCGCGACCGCGTCTCCCGCGTCGTGCCGGGGCTGCACGACTACAACCGGCGGGTCGACCGCCCCGGCGGCATCCGGCTGCCCAACCCGGTCAACGAAGGGGTCTTCGGCACGGAGTCCGGCAAGGCCCAGTTCAGCCGCAACGACTGGCAGATGCCCGAGGTGCCCGAGGGCCACCTGCTGCTCCAGACGCTGCGTTCGCACGACCAGTGGAACACCGTCCCGTACACGACGAACGACCGGTACCGGGGCATCCACGGCAGCCGCCGGGTGGTGATGGTCAACCCGGACGACCTCACGGCGCTCGGGCTGGCCGACGGCGCGCGGGTGGACCTGGTGGGCGTGTGGTCCGACGGCACGGAGCGCCGCGCCGCCGACTTCACCGTGGTCGGCTACCCGAGCGCCCGCGGCTGCGCCGCCGCGTACTACCCCGAGACCAACGTCCTGGTGCCGCTGGACCACGTGGCGGACGTCAGCAACCAGCCGGCGTCCAAGGGGGTGGTGGTGCGCCTGGAGGCGCCCACCACCCCGGTGTGACATGCGGTTTCGGCGTCCATTAGGTTTCTGTGCGACATGCGCAGCCACCTTTTCCGCAGCCGTCCGTCCACCGCCGTCCTGGCGCTGACCACCGCCCTGACCGCACTGCTCGCCACGGCGTGTGCGAACGGCGGCGGCGCGGACGGTACGACGGTGACGCCACCGCCCGCGCACACCGGGTTCGACTACCAGCTCGGCGGCCCGTACACCCCGCCCGACGGTGTGCGGGTCGTCGTACGCGACCACACGGTGAAACCGGCGTCCGGCCGCTACAACATCTGCTACGTCAACGCCTTCCAGGCCCAGCCGGACGCCGAGGGCGACTGGGACGCCGACCTGCTGCTGCGCGACGCGGACGGCGCGGTCGTGATGGACGATGACTGGGGCGAGGCCATGCTGGACATCAGCACCGGCGCGAAGCGGAAGCGGATCGCCGAGAGGGTGAACGGCTGGATCGACGGGTGCGCGGCCAAGGGCTACGACGCGGTCGAGCCGGACAACTACGACAGTTACACCCGGGCGCCCAAGGGCCTGCTGAGCGCCGGTGCCGCCGAGGCGTTCCTCACGCTGCTCGCCGGCCACGCCCATGCCGAGGGGCTGGCCATCGGCCAGAAGAACACTCCGCAGCTCGCCCGGGACCGGGAGCGGGTGGGGCTGGACTTCGCGGTGGCGGAGGAGTGCGGCAAGTACGCGGAGTGCGGGGACTACGTCGACGCGTTCGGTGCCGCGGTCCTGGTGATCGAGTACGACGAGAAGGGCCTGAAAGCGGCTTGTGACGGCTGGGGCGACGAGATCAGCATCGTCCGGCGTGACCTCGAGGTCCTGCCCGGCGGCCGCCCGGGTCACGTCCGGGAGACCTGCGACGACGTGTGAGGGCACGACGGCCGCCGCAGGGAGCTGTGCGGCTGACCGGTCAGCGCACCAGGCAGGGCCGCTTGGCGTCGAACGTCCAGTCGGGGACCAGGTAGCGCATCCCGGCCGCGTCGTCCCGGGCGCCCAGCGCCTTGGCCCGGTACAGCTCGTGGGCGGCCAGCAGCCGGTCCAGGTCGAGCCGGACCCCGAGGCCGGGGGCGTCCGGCACGGCTATCTCGCCGTCGACGATGCGCGGCGGCTCGACGGTGAGGCGCTCCAGGCCCTCCTGCCAGATCCAGTGCGTGTCCAGGGCGTTGTACTCCCCCGGCGCGGCGGCCCCGCAGTGCGTGACCATCGCCAGCGAGATGTCGAAGTGGTTGTTGGAGTGGCAGCCCCAGGTCAGTCCCATCGCGTTGCACAGCTGCGCCACCCGTACCGAGCCCTGCATGGTCCAGAAGTGCGGGTCGGCGAGCGGGATGGACACCGACTGGAGGGCGAGGGCGTGGGTGAGCTGCCGCCAGTCGGTGGCGATCATGTTGGTGGCGGTGGGCAGGCCGGTGGCCCGGCGGAACTCGGCGAGCACCTCCCGGCCGGAGTAGCCGCCCTCGGCGCCGCACGGGTCCTCGGCGTAGGCCAGGGTGCCGACCAGGGGCTTGCACAGGTCGACGGCCTCGCGCAGGGACCAGGCGCCGTTCGGGTCGAGGGTGATCCGCGCCTCGGGGAAGCGTTCCTTGAGCGCGCGGACGGCCTCGACCTCCTCCGCGCCGGGCAGGACGCCGCCCTTGAGTTTGAAGTCGCGGAACCCGTAGCGGCCGTGGGCGGCCTCCGCCTGGCGGACGATGGCCGCGGGGGTGAGGGCCTCTTCGTGCCGGATCCGGTGCCAGGCGTCGTCGGCGTCGGGTTCGCGGACGTACTCCAGGTCGGTGCGGTCGGGGTCACCGACGTAGAAGAGGTAGCCGAGCACCCGGACCGAGGCGCGCTGCTGTCCGTCGCCGAGGAGGGCCGCGACCGGCACCTCCAGGTGCTGTCCGAGCAGGTCGAGCAGGGCGGACTCGACGGCGGTGACCGCGTGCACGGTGGTGCGCAGGTCGAAGGTCTGCGCGCCGCGCCCGCCGGAGTCCCGGTGGGCGAACCGGTCGCCGATCTCGCGCAGCACCCGCTTGTACTCGCCGACCCGCGCGCCGACCACCAGGGACTCGGCGTCCTGGAGGGTGCGCGTGATCTGCTCGCCGCCCGGGACCTCACCGAGCCCGGTGCGTCCCTCGGAGTCGGTGAGGACGACGATGTTGCGGGTGAAGTAGGGGCCGTGGGCGCCGGAGAGGTTCAGCTCCATGCTGTCCCGGCCGGCCACCGGGTAGACGGCGAACGCGGTGACGGTCGGCTGGCTCTTGCTCATGCTGGGGATCCTTGACGTAGGGGGGTGGTCACAGGCTCAGGACGTCGAGGGCCCACTCGACGGCCAGGACGCCGCCCAGGCCCAGGACCGACAGCACCGTGGTGTAGCTGGTGCGGACCTTGATGGCCTGGATGACGGAGAGGTTGAAGTACTCCTTGAACAGCCAGAAGCCGGGGTCGTTGACGTGGGAGAAGGCGATGGAGCCGCAGGAGACGGCGAGCACCATCATCTCCGCGTGCGTACCGCTGCCGGCCAGCAGGGGCAGCACCACCCCGGAGGCGGTGACCACGGCGACCGTCGCCGAGCCGAGGGCGACGCGCAATATGACCGCGATGAGCCAGGCCAGGACGAGCGGGGAGATGGACCAGCTGTCGGTGGCGTCCTGGATGTAGTCGGAGATGCCGCCTTCGACGAGGACGTTCTTGAACGCGCCGCCCGCGCCGATCACCAGCAGGATCATCGCCATCGCCTGCGCCGCCGAGCCGCACGAGGCGCCGACGTCCGCGAGGCTGCGGCCGATCCGCGGGCCGAACGCCCAGATGGCCAGGCACAGGGTCAGCAGCAGGGCGATCGGCGCGGAGCCGATGAACGCGACGGTGTGCAGCAGCGGGGTCTCGGCGGAGGTGGCCATGTCGGTCACCGCGGCGCCGGCGATCAGGACGACCGGGAAGAGCGCCACGAACAGCGACCAGCCGAGTCCGGGCATCTCCTCGTCGGTGAACTCGCGCTCGGAGACCAGGCCCTTGGGGATGCTGGGGTTCATCGCCCTGACGAACGGCAGCCGCGGCCAGAGCAGCGCGATGAAGGCGCCGACCGGGACCGCGATGAACAGCCCGTAGAACAGGGTCAGTCCGACCGAGGCGTGGAAGGTGGCGGCGACCGCGGTGGGGCCGGGGTGCGGGGGCAGGAAGCTGTGCATGGTGGACAGCGCGATCGACATCGGCAGGCCGACCCAGAGCAGGTTCGCCCGGGTGACCCTGACCAGGGTGAAGGCGATCGGCACGATGATGATGAACGCGACCTCGTAGAACATGGTCACGCCGATGAGCATCGAGGTGACGACCATGGCGATCTGGACCCCGCGGGGTCCGAACGCGTCGAGGAGCTTGCCGGCGATGCGCTGGGCGGCACCGGAGTCCCCCAGCACCCGGCCGACCATCGCGCCGAGCCCGATGGTGAGCATGGTGTCACCGATCTGGCCTCCGATGCCCTCGGAGAGGATGTCGGGTATGTCCGTCACCGGTATGCCCTGCACCAGGGCGACGCCGACCGCCACCAGCAGGAGGGCCGCGAAGCCGTTCAGCTTCAGTCTGGTCATGAGCAGCAGCAGGACCAGAACGCTGATGCCGACTACGACAAGTGGCACGTCAGTTCCCCTTTGAACTGTGGGACAAGTGACCGCCGAACGGCACCGAACTGCGGTTACCGGCTGACCGTAGAGATCGTTCCGATTCCCGTCCATGTCGAATTTTGTTGGTTGCGATACCTTGCGCGCATGACTGGCCTGTGTCACAGGTGTTGCAGCAGTGCTTCGAGGGCCGGGTTGTCGTTGTTCCGGCGCCACACCAGGTGGAGTTCGACCGGCTGCGGTTCCGGCAACGTCACCTGCCGGAAGACGATCCCGCCGTAGCGCATGTGCGCGGCGGTCTCCGGGACGAGGGCGATGCCCCAGCCGCCGTTGACCAGCGCCAGGATGCTGTGCACCTGGGTGAGGTACTGGGTGAACACCGGCCGCACCCGGGCGGCCCGGAAGATGCTGATGAGCAGTTCGTGGAAGTACCGGGCCTCGATGGGCGAGTACATGAGCAGCTCCTGGCCGGCGAAGTCCTCGATCGGCATGGGTCCGTCCGGGACGGCCAGCGGGTGCCCCTGCGGCAGCGCGGCCACCAGCGCCTCCTTGACGGCGGCGCGGGAGCGCAGGTCGGCTCCGGTGGCCGAGGGCCGGATCAGCCCGAGGTCCAGGGAGCCGGCGCTGAGCGCCTCCAGCTGGCGGCGGGTGACCAGTTCCTGCAACAGGATCTCCACGCCGGGCAGGGCCGCCCGGGCGGTGTCCAGCAGGCCGCCGAGGGCGGAGTAGGCGCTGGCGGCGGTGAATCCGACGGCGATCGTGCCCGCCTCGCCGCTGGAGACCCGGCGCACCGCGAGGGCGGCGTGCTCGGACTGGCGCAGGATGCGGCGGGCCTCGGCCAGGAAGGCCCGGCCCGCCGGGGTGAGCCGCACGGTGCGGTTGGTGCGGTCCAGCAACTGGACGCGCAGCTCGTTCTCCAGCAGCTGGATCTGCCGACTGAGCGGCGGCTGGGTCATGCTGAGCCGCTCCGCGGCCCGGGTGAAGTGCAGTTCTTCGGCGACGGCCACGAAGCTCGTCAGCTGGGCCAGGGTGAACATCGATGCGCTCCAGGTATCAGTACATCCAATATCTATGTTGGACGTGAATCAAAGCCGACCGTACCGTCGGGCCCATGACGACCATGAACGAGGCCGCGCAGGACCGGATCGCCTGGGTGCGGCTGTCCTCGGTGACCCTTCCGCTGGCCACGCCGATCAGTGACGCGAAGGTGTTCACCGGTCGGCAGAAACCGATGACGGAAGTGGCACTGCTGTTCGCGGAGATCTCAACTGAGCAGGGTCACGAGGGCATCGGCTTCGGCTACGCGAAGCGGGCCGGCGGGCCCGGCCAGTTCGCGCACGCCAAGGAGATCGCCGGGGAGCTGCTCGGCGAGGACCCCAGTGACATCGGCCGGCTCTGGACCAAGCTGGTGTGGGCCGGGGCGTCGGTCGGCCGCAGCGGGCTGGCCACCCAGGCCGTCGCCGCCTTCGACATCGCCCTGTGGGACCTCAAGGCCAAGCGGGCCGGGCTGCCGCTGGCCAAGCTGCTTGGCGCACACCGCGACTCGGTGCGCTGTTACAACACCTCCGGCGGGTTCCTGCACACCCCCATCGAGCAGGTGCTGGAGAACGCCAGCGCGTCGCTGGAGGGCGGCATCGGCGGCATCAAGCTCAAGGTCGGCCACCCCGACGGGAAGCACGACCTGGCCCGCCTCACCGCCGTCCGCGAGCACATCGGTGCCGACGTGCCGCTGATGGTCGACGCGAACCAGCAGTGGGACCGGCCCACCGCCCAGCGCATGGGCCGGGCGATGGAGGAGTTCGGCCTGGGCTGGATCGAGGAGCCGCTCGACGCCTACGACGCGGCCGGGCACGCCGCGCTCGCCGCCTCCCTGGACACCCCCGTGGCCACCGGCGAGATGCTCGCCAGTGTCGCCGAACACGTCGAACTGATCCGGCACGGCGGCTGCGACATCATCCAGCCGGACGCGCCCCGCATCGGCGGCATCACCCAGTTCCTGAAGCTCGCCACGCTCGCCGAGCACCATCAGCTCCAGCTGGCCCCGCACTTCGCGATGGAGATCCACCTCCACCTGGCCGCCGCCTATCCGATCGAGCCGTGGGTGGAGCACTTCGACTGGCTGGAGCCGCTGTTCAACGAGCGCCTCCGGACCCGCGACGGCCGCATGCTCGTCCCCGCCCGTCCCGGTCTCGGCATCACCCTCAGCGACCGGGCCCGGGCCTGGACGGTCGCCGCGCACGAAGCGGGCTCGCGGCCCTGACCCCGGTTCTGTCTCTCTTCCCGACTCTCACAGGAGCCTTCCCATGACGTCCTTCACCCCGGCAGAACTCGGCCGCCGTATCGGCTCGGGGCTGCTGTCCTTCCCGGTGACCCACTTCCGCGCCGACCTGTCCTTCGACGAGGACGCCTACCGGGAGAACATCGTCCGGCTCGCCGAGTACGACGTGGGCGGTCTGTTCGCCGCGGGCGGCACCGGCGAGTTCTTCTCTCTCACGCCGCTCGAGGTGGAGCAGGTGGTCACGGCCGCCGCCGAAAGCGTCTTCGACGGCACGCCGATCCTGGCCCCGGCCGGCTACGGCACCGCGACCGCCGTCGAGTTCGCCGCCGCCGCCGAACGGGCGGGCGCCGACGGGATCCTGCTCTTCCCGCCCTACCTCACCGAAGCCTCGCAGGACGGGCTGGCCCGGCATGTGGAGGCGGTCTGCCGCGCCACCTCCCTCGGCGTGATCGTCTACAGCCGGGCCAACGCGGTGTACTCGGCCGACACCGTGGCCCGGCTCGCCGAAAGCTGCCCCAACCTCATCGGGTACAAGGACGGCGTCGGCGACATCGACACGGTGACCCGGATCGTCGCCCGGCTCGGTGACCGCCTCACCTACATCGGCGGCCTGCCCACCGCCGAGACGTACGCCCTGCCCTACCTCCAGCTGGGCGTGACGACGTACTCCTCGGCCATCTTCAACTTCCTGCCCGAGTTCGCCCTCGCCTTCTACGCCGCCGTGCGCGACCTGCGGCAGGCCGATGTCACGCGGATGCTGTCGCAGTTCGTGCTGCCGTACACCGAGATCCGCAACCGGCGGGCCGGTTACGCGGTCAGCATCGTCAAGGCCGGGATGACCGCGACCGGTCACTCCGCGGGCCCGGTCCGCCCGCCGCTCACCGACCTGACGGCGCCGGAGTCCGACGACCTGTCGGCCCTGATCGCCAAGGTGTCCGGCGCCTGACCGGCCGGCCGCGGCAGGCCGAGGAGGACGGTGCGCTCGCCCTGGGAGAAGTCCGCGAAGGACTGCTCCCAGTGTGCGCCGGGCCAGTGGTAGGTGACGCGGCCCTCGGCGGGACGGTAGTGGGCGGTGTACACCGTACCGAGCCACTGGTCGTACGCCTCCTGGTAGAGGGGCGGCCGCAGCATCGCCGCCACGTCCGGCCCGGCCGCGCGTACGGCGGCCAGCCGCTCCGCGGTCCGGGTGAACCGCTCCTGTTCGTCCGGCACCGGCTGCCGCTGGTGGTTGGCGGCGCAGGCGTCCGGTGCCTCGGTCAGCGGAATGTCGGGGCCGACGTAGACGGTCACGGCGCGGTCGTGGTCGACGAGGGTGACGTTCTGGGGGATGGCGACGGGCAGGGTCCGCAGTCGGCCGACCGCCTCCTCGACACTTCGGCAGGTCTCCAGCAGGTAGCGCAGGATGAGGGGCATGGCGAAACCGGGGCCGTGCACCTGGCGTCCGCCGAAGGTCAGCGACACGGCGAGGCCCGCGTCGTTCATCCCGTCCAGCAGGCCCCAGCCCGCTTCCTGCATGCCGATCACCGGCCGCAGGAAGCGGGAGGAGACGATGACCGCCTCGCAGTGGTCGGGGGCGAAGTCGTAGTTCCGCAGCAGAGTGCCGGCGGCGCCGGTCTGGGTGCAGGCGGAGAAGAACGGCCGTACCGCGGCCAGGGTGAGCAGCGTCCCGGCCCGGGGTGTGGGCAGTTGTCCGGCGAGCCGGTCGAGCGCCGGGACCAGCTCGGGCAGGTGCGTCTCGAACAGTTCCCGGGCCCGGGCCGCCCCTTCGGGGGTACGGCCCTCCTCGGTCAGCCAGTCCTCGGCTCCCGCCACGGTCGGCCCGGTCCGCGCGGCCCAGCGCCCGTCGCTCCCGTCACCGATCTCGATCGCCCGGAACGTCATTCCGCGCCGCTCCATACGGTTTCCCCGTCCCCTCGGTGCGCGGGCGAGCCCCCGGCCGCCCTCCGTGACCGCTTCCTACCTCTTTTCCGCGGCTCGGCGCCACATTTCGTCCGGGTGAGCGCCCTCCGCGCGGGCAGCGGGGTGCCCCTCGTCACACCTCCGTCAGCCCAGCGCGACCCGGGCGGCGACCGGCAGATGGTCGCTGCCGGTGGCGGGCAGGGTGCGGATGGGGCCGACGGCGGCCGTCGCCATGATCTGGTCGATCCGGGCCAGCGGGAACCCGGCCGGGAAGCTGAAGGCGAAGCCGCTGTCGGGTATGTCCAGGCGCGAGGTGAGCGGGGCGAGGCCGCGGTCGTCGACCGTGCCGTTGAGGTCGCCCAGCAGCAGCACCCGGTCCAGGGCGTCGGCGGCGATGGCCGCGCCCAGCAGACCGGCGCTCTCGTCGCGCCAGGAGGAGGCGAGGCCGCGCGCGCCGACCCGGACGGAGGGCAGGTGGGCGACGTACGCCGCCAGGTCGCCGTGCGGCGTGTGCACCACGGTCCGCAGGCCGCGGTGCCAGGACTCGGTGATCCCCGCGGGTTTGATGGCGACCTCCCGGGCGCCGGTGAGCGGGTGCTTCGACCAGATGCCGACGGTGCCCCGGACGACGTGGTACGGGAAGTCGGGGGCGAGGGTCTCCTCGTAGTCGCGCAGCGCCGGGGCGACCAGCTCCTCCAGGGCTATCAGGTCCGGGTCCGCGGCGGCCAGGGCACGGGCGGTGCCCGCCGGATCGGCGTTCTCGTCGCTCGCGTTGTGCTGCACCACCAGCAGGTCGCGGGCGCCGGACTCCGCTCCGGGCCGCAGCAGCCCGCCGAACTGGGTCCCCCAGGCCAGCACCGGCAGCAGTACGGCGATCGACGCGGTGGCCGACCGGCGCAGCAGGGCCAGGGCGAGCAGGACGACGGCCGCCAGGCCGAGCCAGGGCAGGAAGCTCTCCAGCAGACTCCCGAGCCGGCCCACGGAGTTGGGCACGGCCCGGTGGAACAGCAGGAGCGCCGCGGTCAGCACCGCGAGTGCGGCGAGCAGCCGCCCCCGGCTCCAGACCGAGCCGCGCCGCCGGTCGCCCCGCGCACGGCCGCCCGGCGGCCGCCGGGACAGCACGGCCCGCGTCCTCTCCCCCGTCGTCCCCACTGTGCGGTTCCCCTCCTCGCCTTCCGGGGCAGTCCCCGATGGCAGTCCCGGTTCCCGTTCAACGCCCGGCCCGGTCGGAAGAGTTCCTGGTCACCGACACCGTATGAACGCGCCCGCGCTCACCGGCGCCGGGTCAGCGCAGGGCCACTGACCGGCCGGCCGGCCGCCGCGCACCGGTCAGGTCGCGGCGGGTACGCCGGTAGGTGACGAACGCGTACACGGACAGACCGGCCCAGAGGAAGGCGCTCAGCAAGGGCCACCAGCGGTCCGCGCCCTGCGCGCCCGTGATCAGGCTGTTCACCCAGGACAGCGCCCAACTGACGGTGAGCAGCGAGGCGACCCACCGGAACCAGCGCATGAGACTCATCGTCCCTTTCGCCCGTGCCACGGCCGTGTCCCGGCCGGCGGTGCGGGCTCGTTTCTTCTCCATGCCACTTCGCGTACCCCGTTTCGCCGGGCCCGCGCC